>CACZQA010000045.1 GCA_902783175.1 uncultured Coriobacteriaceae bacterium | reverse complement strand
GCAGATAGTCGTCGGCCACGCGCAGGCGCCGCGGCTCCAGGCGGGCCTCGGGCCAGGTGCAGCCGAGCTTCTTTGCGTTTGCCATGCGCTTCTCCCCACGTTATCGTTCAGATCAGTATGTTACCGGCGTTATAAGAGATAATTCTTCAGTAAAGCAAGTTAAGGGATCTCAAGCAATAAAATGCAGAGCAAACCCCCGGCAACTTTAGAACTCACACGAAGCAGAGTCTCAAATAAGCTAGCTCCCGAAAAGAGGGAGACAATATGCCTAGGAAAGGACCCGGCGCGGCTGTCTGGTTGTGAAAGCAATCCAGAACCCATAGCAATACACGAGTTCATCAGAATGCGCATACACATTCCTCAGGGCGATTGCCATCTCGTCCGCAATTCCCGAATAATAATCGCGCATATCAAATTGCGCCGCGACGGGCTGAAACCCGTCGCGGCGCAATTGTCCGATAAAACCTAAGTCTTACGACTCGAGCTTGCCGGTCTCGGCGAGGTTCTTGAACCAGTACGCGCTAGCCTTCGGGTAGCGCTTCTGGGTCTCGAAATCAACGTAGAACAGGCCGTAGCGCTTATTGTAGCCGTTGGTCCAGCTGAACTGGTCCTGAAGCGACCAAACAAAGTAGCCCGCAACGTTTACGCCGCCCTCGATGGCGCGATGAATCCAGGTGAGATGCTGGCGCAGATAGTCAATGCGCGGGGCATCGTCGATGAAACCGTCCTCGAAGTCGTCCTTGTACCCCATGCCGTTCTCGGTCACATAGATTTTCTTGTAGTTGGGGTAGTCGTTCTTAATTCGCATGAGGAGATCGTAGAGGCCCTCGGGATAGATGATCCAATCCCAGTCAGTCGTTGGGACGCCTTCGCGCACACAGGACTCGCCAACGCCCTTGAGGAACCAGCGGCTTGAGCCCTTGTCGCCCGTGCCGTTGTGGTGAATGTCGTTCTCGCCTTCGGCGGCGCGCAGGAACTGGCACTTGTAGGTGTTCACGCCGAGGCAGTCGCAGTACGGCAGAGCCGCGGTCAGAGCTTCGATGTCCTCATCGCGGATATCGAGTTCGCCTCCCGCGATGTGCGCGAGCCTCGTGGCCGCCTCAAGCGTATCGGGAGCGTAGTGTCCGCGGAACGTGGCATCGAGCACCCAGCGGTTGTTGATAACGTCAGCCATTCGAGCGGCCTCAGCATCGGCAGCGGAGTTCGGATCGAGAGGATACTTAGGCTCAAGGTTCTGCACGATGCCAATCTCGCCCTCATAACCACCGTCGTGGAAAGCGACGACGGCACGGGCGTGAGCCACCATCATGTTGTGCATGAGCTGGAACGCCTTGTCCAAGCGATACTTCTCGCCATGGGGCCAGTTGCCCACGATGAAACTGCCCTCAGCGGTTGCCGGGATCTCGTTAAAGGTGAACCAGTGTTTAACCTCAGTGAACTCGCCAAAGCAGAAGGTCGCATAATCGACGAAGGCATCGATGGTAGAGCGGGTGAGGAAACCTTCGCCGCCGTTCTCATAGAACGCTTCGGGAGTGTCGAAGTGATCGAGCGTGACGTAGGGCACGACACCGCGACGCTCGCATTCGGCAAAGAGCGCGTGGTAGAAGTCCACACCCTCCTGATTAAGCGCGCCAGTCCCTGCAGGGAAGATACGCGTCCAGGCAATTGAGACGCGGATGCCGTTCACGCCAAAGCGCTGACAAAGCTCCAGGTCGACAGGATAACTGTTATAGAAGTCGCTTGCCGGATCGGGAGAAAAACGCCCCTGCGCGGCGAGGAAGTCGTCCCAAGGCACTTTGCCCTTACCGTGAGTGCGGGTCTCACCCTCGACCTGATAGGCGGCGGTAGCGCCGCCGTAGACGAAACCCTCAGGGAACTGTCTGCTCATGTTCAATCCTTTCGACATGATCGCGAGGCATCGCCCCGCGCTTCTATGCAAGAGATGTGCCGCCGGGCGCAAAGGGAAGGTACGCCCGACGGCAAGGGAAGGAGGGCTGCTTCGCTACTCTGCCATGTTCTGACGGAGCCATTTGATGGCACCCTCGGGATCGCGGGTGAGTTTGATGTATTCCTGACCACGAGGCGCAAGAAGCTTAATGCCCAGACGGTCAGTATCAGCCTTCATATCCTCATAGTAGCTACGGACCTGCGGAGCAAGCACAATGACGTCGTATTGGTTCATGATTGCGGTGTGCTGGCCATAGGCACCGGCAGCGGAGGCAATGTTCTCGCCCGTGGCTGCGGCTCCCTCCTTGATGGCGTTGGCAAGCATCGCGGAGGTACCGGCGCCGGCGCAGAGCACGAGAACCTTCAAGCCGTCGACGGACTTCTTTGCGTCACCAGCGGGCTCTGTGACGGCAGGCACGGAAACAGGCTCGGCATCCGTAGCCGGCGTGGAAACAGACGCTTCGGCCACAACGGGCGCAGAAATTGCGGCGGAACCGTCACCCTCTGCCTCGAGTTCGCCCGCACGCTCGGCCTCCTGATCGCTGAGCATCTTATCGTATGCCTTAAGGAACGGCATGTAGATGACGGCATCGACTATCAAAAGCGCAGCAACAAAGAGCAGCGATATGAGCTGGAAGCCGGTAGAGATGAAGATGCCGATCGGGGCAGGCGTGGCCCAAGGCACAACAAAGCTGAAGCCGTTCATGCCCACAACGTCGATGAAGAACTTGGCAAGGCACACGTTGAAGCAGCCTGCAAGCGTAAAGGGTATGAACATATAGGGGTTTAGAATCATAGGGGCGCCGAAAAGCAGCGGCTCGTTGACGGCGAAAGCGACAGGAACAATAGAGGCCTTACCAACCGCCTTGAGCTGCTTCGACTTCATGAAGAGGATGAGCAGAAGAGGAACGATGAACGTGGCGCCGGTGCCACCGAACTCACCGACGAGGGAGAGGTTGAAGCACAGGGAGTGCGCAGGGTGACCGCCGGCCATGAGCACCTGAAGGTTCTCTGCCTGGTTGGCGAGGCGGATAGGGTCGATGGCCGGCTGGACAATCGAGGGGCCATGGATACCGATGAACCAGAAGAACGCGGTGAAGAACTGGATGATGATCAGACCGGGATAAGTCTCGGCGGCAGTGAAAAGCGGCGAAAGCAGCTTAATCAGAATCTCGGAGAAAGGCACGCCGGCGATTGCACGGATAGCGACGTCGATGAGCGCGCAGATAACGACCGAACCAGCGAAGGGGATGATGTCGCGGAAGTTCTGGGCGATGGCGCCGGGGACCTCTTTGGGCAACTTAATGGTGAGGTCACGGCTAACGCAGAACTTGTACACGCCAACGGTAATGAACGCGGCGATGAAGGCAGAATACAAACCGCGAGTGCCCATAGAAGTGCAGTCAAAGACGCTGACCTCCGAGCCGTCGAGCATGACGGGGAACTGCGTGACGGCGAGCAGCAGCATCGAGCACTGGGCCGCGATCATGGTGGAACCGTCGTTCAGGACCTTGCCGTCCGGCATCTTGCGATTCATCGAGGCGGTAAAGTTCTTGGCAGTAGTACCAGCGCACATGATGCCCATAACGCCCATAGTGAAGTTGTAAAGCTTGTTGCACCAATCGATCAGCGGTTGGGGCAGCGCTATGCCAACGACGCTCGGCAAGGTAGCGATGAGAAGAAAAATTGACGAGGTGAGGACGATGGGCATGCAGCCGAGGAATCCATCCTTGATCGCCTGGAGGTAGGGGTTTCTACCAATCTTCTCAAAGAGGGGCTGCTGCTTCTCGAGCAGCTTGATGATTGCGTCCATGGCGCTCCTTTGCAGTGGTCTTGTTCTTTATTTGTGCCAGGAAGAAACGCTTTACGAAACAGCCTTCCCCGCCCGGTGGGGATGGCCCGCCTCGGACCGCCCGGTGGCCCTCGACTAATCGAATTCGAACGTATAGTTGTGCGTTTTTGTAAATGACAACGTTGTCATTCGACTTGGTGACAACAATAGACATTTCCTGCGGGAATATCGAGCCGAAGTTGAGTCACTCACCCGAGTGGCATTGAATTACCGGTGAGCGGTTTTGTTCATTATTGTTCGAAGGAGTTTGAATGGCACCACATGAGCGCCGAGGAGTGTCGATGGTGGATGTCGCCCACGAGGCCGGGGTCTCGTTCAAAACCGTCTCGCGCGTGGTCAATGAGCCCGATACTGTCCGGCCCGCGACCCGCAATGCAGTCAATGAGGCTATGGAACGACTCGGATTCCGCACCAACTACGCCGCCCGATCGCTCAAGCTCGGCGCCTATAAGTCCATAGGCCTTGTTATCTTCGACCTCTTTGGCGGGAACCTCAGCGTGCTCAACGGCATTGCTTCTGCTGCAGCAGATCAAGGCTATGCGATTACACTAATCAAGCGCATGGGCAAAGAGGAGCTCCCTTTGAGCGAGGCGGCCCGCAGGATGGGCCAACTGCCAGTTGATGGCATGATCTTCAATCTGGCTCAGATGGTCGACGATTTCGCAGAGTATCGCTCTCCCGTCGGCCTAAGGACTGTGATTATCACGCCTTTTGAACACGCGACCTGCTCAACAGTCTCGGACGATCAGGAAGGCGCAGCAAGAGCGGCCTGCAGACGACTAATCGAGCTCGGGCATCGGCATATTCGCTTTATTGCGGGACCGTCGGACTCGCTCGCGAGCAAAAACCGCGAGCGCGGCTGGCGTCTCGCGCTCGACGAGGCGGGACTTGCTGCTGCGGACCCCCTGCACGGGGATTGGAGCGCTGACTCAGGGTATGAGGCGGGCGCAATTCTTGCCCAAGATCAGAAGTGCACGGCGATTCTGGCGTGCAACGATAACATGGCGAACGGCGCGATGCAGGCACTGAATGATGCCGGACGCAGAGTGCCAGACGACGTGAGCATCATCGGGTTCGATGACTCGCTCGCAGACTCTGTTCCGCACACAATCCTCTCCTCCATCCGCTTCGACCATCAGAAACTCGGCGCAAGGGCCTTCGAAGAGGTCCTCGACGCTTCTGATGAGAAGCACCGCATTCTCATCCCCGGCGCGCTCATCGAGCGAGGCAGCATACGGCCCAGATCATAGGAGCAAAACCACAAAGACGAAACGATAGTGGGCCTTCTTCGTTAGGGGGACAAGAATAGCGGAGCCGAGTGATTTCAAAACGATCAGCCCTATATCCGACGACGGCGATAAACAATCGTGAGATTGACGTCTGGTTTGCGAACGGCGTAAGCGCGCATCGGCCCCTCCGCCATCATTAATCCAGGACCATGGAAACGACTCAAGAACCCCGGTTTTTTCTCCCTCGCGTACACCGCGAGGAATGCCATCACGAGAACAGATGACGCGGGCATCGCACCAGAAGATGTACGGAAAAGGCGTATGAATCGGCTGCGACACATCGCGGCGGCCCAACATAAAGCGCCGCTCTATCAATGATAGGCGTCTCTCGCCGGAAGCTCGCCCAGCGAGAGACGCCTATTCCTATTCACTAGTGCAACCGCGACACATTAGACTTGCTCGACCTCGACAGCCGAGTAGACGTCGTCCCAGCGGTCCATCGGCAGGTGGCCGGTGGCGGGGTCCATGGCGTTCAGCGTGCCGCAGGTGTTGCCCAGGCGCAGGACCTCGGCGGGGTCGGCGCCGGCGGCGATGCCGTGGGCGAAGCCCGCGATCGTCGAGTCGCCCGAGCCGGTGGCGTTCACGCACTCGATGCGCGGCGCGCGGACGCGCCAGGCGCGGCCCTGGTGGAAGGCCGCCGAGCCGGCGGCGCCCATCGAGACGACGACCCACTCGACGCCGGCGAAGCGCTCGTCGGAGGCGACGGCGTCCCGGACCTCGTCCAGGCGCTCGGGCGAGAACTCGCGCCCGAGGAGGCCGCCGAGCTCGGTGAGGTTGGGCTTCACGAGGTAGGGCTTGGCCTTCGCCGCGAGCGCGGCGTCGAGCGAGGCGCCCGAGGTGTCGAGGAGCACCTTGGCCCCCGCGCCGGCGGCGACGCCCGCGAGCTCGGCGTAGTAGCCGGCGTCCACGCCGCGCGGCAGGCTGCCCGACATCGTCACGACGTCGGCGCGCCCCGCGAGGCCGCGGAACTTCTCCCCGAAGCCGGCGAGCTCGTCGCCGGAGACCTCGGGTCCCGCCTCGAGGAACTCGGTCTGGTTGCCCTCGTGGAGCACCGCGATGCAGACGCGGCTCTCGCCGGCGATGCGCGCGAAGTCGTGGGCGACCCCGCACTCGTCGAGGCGGTCGGCGATGAAGTCGCCCATGCGCCCACCCAGCAGGCCGGTGGCGAGCACGTCGTCGCCGAGCTGCCCGAGCACGCGCGAGACGTTGAGCCCCTTGCCGCCCGCGGTCTTGATGGGCTCGACGCGGTTCACGTCGTCGACCTTGAGGGGCCCCGCGAGCGGGTAGGCCGTGTCGATCGACGGGTTCATGGTGACGGTGAGGATCATCGCGGGCACCTAGGCCTTGTTGGTGGAGCCGAGGTTGTCCATGTGGGAGGCCACGACGTCGTAGATCTCCTGCATGCCGGGCTTGCTGGGCTTCTTCGGGTCGAAGCAGCCGGGGTTGTCGGCCATGTAGCCCATGAAGCCCTTGGTGAAGGCCTGGCGCAGCTCGGTGGCGTAGTTGACCTTGCAGATGCCGTTGCGGATGGCCTCGGCGACCTGGTCGTCGGGCACGCCGGAGGTGCCGTGGAGCACCAGCGGGATCTCGAGGCGGGAGCGGATCTCCTTCAGGACGCCCTGCTCGATGTGCGGAGTGCCCTTGTAGACGCCGTGGGCGGTGCCCACGCCGACGGCCAGCGAGCCGCAGCCGGTGCGCGCGACGAACTCCTCGGCCTCGTCCGGGTCGGTGTAGGGGTTCTCGCCCTCGACCGCCGGGCCGTCGTCCTCCTTGCCGCCGACCTTGCCGAGCTCGGCCTCGACGGGGATGCCCAGGGGCGCCGCGACCTTGGTCACGCTCGCGGTCAGCGCGATGTTGTCCTCGAACGGCACGTGGGAGCCGTCGATCATGACGGAGGTGTAGCCGGCGTGCATGGCCTGGACGCAGCGGTCGAAGCCGTCGCCGTGGTCGAGGTGGATGGCCACGGGGACGCTCGCGGCGTCGGCGGCCACCTTGCACATGGCGGCGAAGTAGTCGAGGTTGGCGTACTTGACGGTGCCCGGGGTGGTCTGCATGATGACCGGGCTCTTCTTGTCCTCGGCGGCCTTGATGACGGCCATGACGAACTCGAGGCTCTCGACGTTGAAGGCGCCGACGGCGTAGTGCCCCGCCTGGGCGTCGAGCAGCATCTCCTTGGTGGTGACGAGCATTTGGTTCTCCTTTTTT
>CACZQA010000044.1 GCA_902783175.1 uncultured Coriobacteriaceae bacterium | reverse complement strand
TGTGGGCTGTGCGCCAAAAACCATCGACGAGATGGAGGCAAACCAGAAGGCGAGCAAGACGATTGACTGCGACGTGCTCGTCATCGGTGCCGGCGCTGCCGGCATCACCGCGGCGGAGCAGGCCCGCGAGGCGGGCGCGAAGGTCATCTTGATCGAGAAGATGGGGTGGATCGCCGGGTCGAGCTCGCTTGCCATCGGCACGCTGTACGGCGCGGGTACGCAGCTGCAGAAGGCGCAGGGTATCGAGGACACGCCCGAGGCGCTGCTGCAGTACTTCTTGAGCCGTGGCGGCGACAAGCTCGACTACGACATGCAGAAGTTCTGCGCCGACCACTTTGGCGAGACGATCGACTGGCTCAACGTCGAGCTGGGCGTTCCGTTTAAGAAGAAGGGCTCGAAGAAGTCCGTCGACACGATTCCGCGCGGCCACAACATCGACGCGAACGCGAACGTTGCCGTCACGGCAATGGCGAAGAAGGCAAACGAGGTCGGCGTCGAGTTCCACTACCAGACCGCGGCCGAGTCCTTCGTCGTCGAGAACGGCGCCGTCGTCGGCGTCCTCGCGCGCAGAAGCCCCGAGAAGCTGTACCAGTACAAGGCGAAGAAGGTCATCGTCGCCGCGGGCGGCTTCGCGCGCAACGACGACATGATTGCCCAGTACATGCCCGACTACGAGGGCGTCTACACCGAGGTCGGCGTGGGCTGCACGGGCGAGACCATCCAGATGGGCTTCGACATCGGCGCGGGCTACATCGGCCACGGCGGCACCAACGGCATTCTGAACTGCCCCGTCGCCGCCGGGCAGTCCAAGCTCATCAGCGCGAACGCCATGTGGATCAACACGCAGGGCGAGCGCTTTGCCAACGAGGGCGGCCAGACGCACGACATCTACTATCAGGTCGCGCACTTCGACGACCGCAAGTTCTACGCCGTATACGACCAAGCCATGGTCGACGCGCTCAAGGACACGCTCAAAGAGCAGTACGACGCCGGCATCGAGAAGGGCCTGTTCGCGAAGGCGGATACCGTGCAGGAAGCTGCCGCCAAGCTCGGCATCGACGGCGCGAAGGCGGCCGAATCGCTCGACAAGTACAACAAGATGGCCGCTGCGGGCAAAGACACCGAGTTTAACAAGAAGGCCGAGCAGCTCAAACCCCTCACGACGCCTCCGTATTCGGTGCTCACCATGACGGTGACGACGCACGGCACGTTTGGCGGCTACAACGTCGACACGCAGTTCCGCGTGCTCGACGAGTCCGGCAAGCCCATCGAGAACCTCTACGCCGCGGGCGAGAACTGCAGCGGCACCTTCATCTACGACGACTATCCCGGTGGCGGCTGCGGCCTGTGTTTCGCCTTCACCTCTGGTCGTTGGGCAGGAAAGAACGCGGCCGAAGCGGCCAAGGCATAAGTGAGAGGAGGAGATCATGACTGAAGAGAAGACCGAGAGCGTCGTCCCCGAGCAGGAAAGCGACGCCCCGGAGACGGATGCGAAGCTTGACGACACCAAACCCAAGAAGGCAAAGATGCCGAAGAAGAAAAAGTACGCGGTGGCCGGCGTGATCGTGGGCGTCGTCTTCTTGGCGTGCCTGGGCTTTGGCGCCTGGCACGAGACGCCCGGGTTCTGCGGCGCCATCTGCCATACGCCGATGGACCCGTACCTGGCAACGTACGAGACGGGCACGCACGACAAGCTCGGCAACGAGCTCGACCAGACCGAGGCGAGCTCCATGCTCTCGTACAAGCACAAGACCTACATGGGCGGCATGCGCTGCATGGATTGCCACAAGCCCGTCATCGGGCAGCAGCTGTCCGAGGGCGCCAACTGGGTGAGCGGCAACTACTCCATCGCGGGCACCAACGCGCAGGGGCAGCCCTACCTGGAGTCGCGCTCGCTCGCCGACCTGTCCGAGGGCATCGGGGTCGAAGAGGACGAGTTCTGCCTGAACAGCGGGTGCCACGTGGCGACTCCCGACCGTGAGGCGCTGTTCGAGAAGACCAAGTACCTGGGCAGCGAGTACAACCCGCATTCCCAGCGTCACGGCGACATCGACTGCAGCCAGTGCCACAAGGCGCACACCCAGTCGGTCAACTACTGCACCGAGTGCCATGCGACGGCACCGGTTCCCGATGGGTGGCTGACCATGGACGAGGCGCGCGAGAAGGGCGTGGTGACGACGCCGTCCAAGTAAGTGAAGCTTATCCGAGCTTCGAAGAGTTTCAGCTGTGGCCGGCCTGCCTCGCGTGGGTCGGCCGCTTTTGTGCGCGCACGCTGCGCGAGAAACGTGGCAGTGCCACACATCCCACGCCAGCTGCGCGAGAAACGTGGCAGTGCCACACATCCGGCGTTTACAGCGCGAAAACGGTGGCAGTGCCACACATCCCACGTCCGCCGCACGAGAACCGTGGCACTGCCACACATCCCACGTATCCTGCGCACGCAAGCGCCCATGCCCGAAGTACAATTGCCACCATGAATCCACACGCACGCAAACCTCGAGGGAAGGGCGCTGCCATGCCAAAGATCTGCATCGTCGAAGACGACGCCTTGCTGTGCCAGGAGCTCGGGCACCTGCTCGAGCTCAACGGCTACGAGAGCAGCGCGTGCGACGACTTTGCCCATGCTGCCGAGTGGATCGCCCGGCAAGACCCCGACCTCGCTATCGTCGACTTGAAGGTTCCGGGCAACGACGGGCACTCCATCTGCCGCGATTTGCGCAAGCGTGCGATGACGCCTGTGCTCGTGCTCACCTCGTCCGAATCCGAGTTCGATGAGGTCATGAGTATGAACCTGGGCGCGGACGACTACCTCACGAAGCCGTATCGCCCCGCCGTGCTGCTCGCGCACGTCCAGGCGCTCCTCAGACGCGCGAGCGCCGTGCCGTCGCGCACCATCTCGCATCGGGGCGTGACGCTCGACCTCGGGTCCGGCTGCGCACTCTACCAGGGCAAAAGCGTCGAACTGTCGCGTAACGAGCAGCGCATTCTCGACGTGCTCATGTCGAGCCCCGGTGTCATCGTCACGCGCCAGGAGCTCATGTGCGAGCTGTGGGATTCCGATGCCTTCATCGATGACAACACGCTCACCGTCAACATCAACCGCGTGCGCAAGGCACTCGCCAGCCTGGGCGTGCCCGAGGGTTTCCTCGTCACCAAACGCGGTCAGGGCTACCTGGTATGAGCGGGGCGTACGACTCGTTTACGGTGCGCGGCTACCTGAAGGACCGGCTGCCGCTTCTCGCGGTGTGGCTGCCGTGCGTGCTGCTCGTCTTTGGCGCCGCGCTCGTGCTGGGCGCGACCCCGTGGGGAGCCGCCGTGCTCGCCGGGCTCGTCGTCATCGCGCTCGCCATCGCCCTGACCTGGGACTTTGCCCGCAAGCGCGCGTATTACGCCGGGTTGCACGAGGCCATCGAGCAGCTCGACCACGCCCGCCACTTAAGCGCGTTCGTCGCCGAGCCGCGCTTTTTGGAGGGGCGCCTGTCGTGGGAAGCGTGCGACACGCTCGTGTACCTGGCCGGAAAGGACCTCGCGCGGGCCGCCGATGCCGCGGATGATTACGAGCGCTACATCGAGACCTGGATCCACGAGATCAAGGCGCCCATCGCGGCGTCCCGCCTCATACTCGGCCGCCTGCGCGGACCGGAGGCCACCGCCTTGCGCCAGGAGCTCGAGAGCATCGAGCGCCATGTCGAGCAGGCGCTCTACTACGCGCGCAGCCAGGCGCTTTCCACCGACTATTCCATCCGCGAGATTGCGCTGCTCGACGCCGCAAAAGAGGCGTGCAAGCGCAACCAGAACCTGCTCATCGCCGCGGGCGTCACGCCCGAGCTCGCGATCGACCCCGGCCTGCACGTGTTCACGGACCGCTCGTGGCTCATCTTCATGCTGGGGCAGCTGCTGCAAAACGCCGCCAAGTACGGCGCTAACACCATCCGCATCGGCGCGCGCGAGAAGGGCGCGGGCACATCGGGCGCCGTCGAGCTCGAGGTGGCAGACGATGGCGAGGGCATACCCGAAGCCGACATGCCGAAGGTCTTCGACCGGGGCTTCGTGGGCGAGAACGGCCGCGCCGAGGGCTCCGCGACCGGCATGGGCCTCTACCTGTGCGCGCGGCTGTGCGAGGAGATGGGCGTGAGCCTGGACGCGTACTCGGAGCAGAGGCGCGGCACGCGCGTCGTGCTCGGCTTTCCCGCGAATGCGGACACGCTCAACCTTACACGCCCGTAAGGAAGGTGTAAGCCGCATCGATGGCGGCGGTACGGCCCCAGGGCCATGATGGGGACGCACCCCGAAGGCGGGGCGCCTCTGACAAGAAAGGACTCGCCATGCCCGAAAAGCATTCGTCCCCCAGCCAGGCACACAACGCGCAGCCGGCGCTCGTCGTCGAGCGTCTCGAGCGCGTCTTCGGTGGGAAGGGCAACCCCACCTACGCGCTGCGGGGCCTGTCGTTTGCCGTCGAAGACGGCCAGTTCGTCGCCGTCATGGGGCCGTCAGGCTCCGGCAAGACCACGCTGCTCAACTGCATCGCCACCATCGATCGCCCGACGGGCGGGCAGGTGACGGTCAACGGCACGGAGGTGTCGCGCCTGCGCGGCAAGGCACTTGCCAGGTTCCGCCGCGAAGACCTCGGCTTCATCTTCCAGGACTCCAACCTCATCGACACGTTGTCCGGCCGCGAGAACATCGCGCTCGAGCTGAGCATCCGCGGTGTCAAGGCTTCCGAGACCGACGTGCGCGTGCGCGACATCGCCGAGCGTCTGGGCGTGAAAGACGTGCTCGAGAAGTTCCCCGCGCAGATGTCCGGCGGCCAGCGGCAGCGCGTCGCCGCGGCGCGTGCCATCATCGGCCGCCCGCGCCTCATCCTGGCCGACGAGCCGACCGGCGCGCTCGACAGCCGCAACAGCGCCGTCATGATGGAGACGCTTGCCACCATGAACGCCCAGATGGGCGCGACGATCCTCATGGTCACGCACGACCCGTTTGCCGCCTCGCATTCCTCGCGCGTGCTCTTTGTCAGGGACGGCGCGCTGTTCACGGAGCTCGTGCGCGGCGCAGATGACGACAAGGCGTTTCTGACGCGCATCCTCGAGGTCCAGGCCCTGCTGGGAGGGGAGGCGCCCCATGCTCGCTAGGCTCGCCGTGCGCAACGTGCGCCGCAGCGCGCGCGATTACGCGGTCTACTTCGTGACGCTGCTGTTCGGCGTCGCCGTGTTCTACGCGTTCAACTCCATCGACTCACAGGCCGTGCTGTTCGACATCGAGAAGAACGCGGTCGGCAGCATCCTCGAGATGACCAACTACTTCATCGGCATGTTTTCCGTGGCGGTCGCCGTCGTGCTCGCCTTTCTCGTGACCTATGCCAACCGCTTCATCATCAAGCGCCGCAAGCGCGAGTTCGGGACCTATCTGCTGCTCGGCATGAGCGCCTCGCGGGTCGCCTGCGTGCTCTCGATAGAGATGCTCGTGGTGGGGGCGGTGTCGCTCGTCGTCGGTCTGGTGGTGGGTCTCGTGCTCTCGCAGGCGCTCGCGTTTGCCACTGCCGCGCTCATGGGCACCACGATGACGCACTACACGTTCGTCGTGAGCACGAGCGCGCTCGTGAAGACCCTCATCTGCTTTGCGATCCTGTTTGCCGCGGCGCTCGTCATGAACGTCGTGTTCGTGTCGCGCCGCAAGGTGGGCGACCTGCTCGCGGAGCACGCCGAGGCCAAGGTCACGTCGCGGATCCCGCTGTGGGCGCGCATCGTCGGCTTCGTGCTCGCCCTGGCCGTGCTGGCGGTGGCGTACTGGCTTTTGTGGGACAACCAGTTCAAGGAGTTCGACAACGAGTTCGGCGCCGCCACGCTCCTCATGGTTATCGGCACCTTCCTGCTGTTCTGGTCGGGCTCCACCATCGTGCTTTCCCTGGTCAAGCGCGCGCACGGGTTCTACTTCCGCGGCCTGCACGCTTTCACGGCCCGGCAGCTGTCGAGCAAGGTCGGCACGGCGTTCGCGTCGCTTTCGGTCGTCTGCATCATGCTGTTCTTCGCCCTCACGACGGTCTCGGTCGGCTTTGGCGTGCGGGCGCTGTTCGTGGATTCCATCGAGCAGACCACGCGCTACGATGTCACGTTCACGGACGTGTTCTGCGCGCCGGGACTCTACGGCGACGCCGCGATGAACGGCCAGGACAGCTACGAGAGCCGGCTCGCGTACATGCAGGAAAACTACCCGGAGCGTCTCGAGGCGGCGCATGCGTCGGAGTTCGACATGGCGCGCGACATCGCCGTGCATAATTCCGGCTGGAATGACCTGGTCAAGGACTCCGCGCAGCTCGATTACTACAACGATCCGCAGGCGGTCTGGGGACCCGTCCTCGATGCGGCGGGGATAGACGCGAGCTCCCTTGAAGCTTCCGGATCGTTTGCGAGCAGCTCTCCGCTCATCATCAGCGAAAGCCAGTTCAACGATGTGTGTCGGCTCGCGGGCGAGAGGACCTGCCAGCTGGCAGACGACGAGTACCTGATCAACAACACGTCAAAAGCGACTGAGGACATCGCAGGCCAGGTGCGTGCGAAAGCGATGCCGCTTGCTATCGCAGGCGTGGATCTGCACGCTTCGGACGA
>CACZQA010000043.1 GCA_902783175.1 uncultured Coriobacteriaceae bacterium | reverse complement strand
CGGCGGCGCTCCGGATCCACATTGAAGATGCTGCCGTGGCTGTACGGCGAAATGTGCACGCCGTTGAGCCATGCCTCGCCCCTGCGGATCACGATGAAGCAGTCGCGCAGCTGCGCCGAGTTCTCGCGCAGCGAGCAGACCTCGGTCCCGGTCAGCTCGATGCCCGCCTCGATGCGGTCTTCCACGAAGTAGTCGTGAAACGCCTTTCGGTTCTTGGCTATGTAGGTCTTTTCGGTCTTCATAGGATGTTATTTACCTGCTGTTTTTCACACTGAACTCGCACGTGTTCGTTATTGTAGAAGAGCTTCCGTTGACGGTAAAATTCCGCCCGACGATTGTTTCCCAACCGTTTTGTGAAGGGAACAAACAGCCCGTTAATTATGATGGGTCTGTTGTCGTTACCCTGCTGTTATCTGCGTTGGGGGAATGCAGACGGCGGGTTTGACCGAAAGATGGAGGTATCTATGAAAGATTCGTTTATCGAGTCGCTTGAGTCGCGTGGTCTTACGCGTCGTGCCTTCCTCGCGTTCTGTGGTTCGATTGCCGCTGCAATCGGCATCGAGGGCGTGACGGGCATCGACGTCGCCGAGGCTATCGAAGAGAATGCGCTCATCGGCACGAACGGCGGTCGTGGCGAGGGCAAGCTCGCACCGGTGGTCTGGATGGAGCTTGGAAGCTGCACCGGCTGCACCGAGTCGTTTGCCCAGGCCGACGATCCCGATCCTGCAACGCTCATTCTCGAGTACATCGCGCTCAACTACTCCGAGACGCTTTCCGCGGCTGCTGGCTATTCCCTCGAGGAATCCCGCGAGCAGACCATCAAAGCGTTCCCCGGCAAGTACGTCCTGGTTGTCGAAGGCGCTGTCATGACCAGGTGGAACGGTGATGCCCTGCGCATCGCCGGCGAAGCCACCTGCGCTCCTGGCGAAAGCCCGCTTCTCGATGTCTGCAAGAACGCCGCGGCCGTCATCGCCGCCGGTTCCTGCGCCGTCGACGGCGGCTTCTGCGCTGCCGAGCCCAACCCCGGCGGAGCATGCGGCATCCAGAAGTACATGGCAGACAACGGCGTCAACACCCCGGTCGTCAACCTGCCCACCTGCCCGTGCAACCCGGCCACACTGGTCGCGGTCATCGTGCAGTACCTGCTGCTCGGCACGCTTCCCCAGCTCAACGAGTACAACATGCCCGAGGTCTACTACGGCGAGACGATTCACGACAACTGCCAGCGCCGTGGCCACTTCGAGAACGGCGAGTTCGTCTACGAGTTCGGTAGCGAAGAAGAGGCCAAGGGCTACTGCCTGTACGCCATGGGCTGCAAGGGCCCGCAGACCAAGGCAAACTGCGGCACCATTCGCTGGAACCGCCGCGTGAGCTGGTGCGTCGACGCAGGCGCTCCCTGCATCGGCTGCGCATCCGGCGATCCGCGCGTCACCCAGCGCAACTGGATCGACTTCAACGCTCCGTTCCTGAACCGCATGAAGGACATCCACATCGGCAGCCTGCGCGTCCAGCCGACGCCTGTTGCGCTCACCATCACCGGCGTCCTCGCCGCGGCGCTCATCGTCCACGGCATCGGCATGAAGGCCGCCGGCCGCACCGAGGGTGCTGGCGGACCCGATTGGGAGCCCGTACGCGAATACGACAAGAAGCACGGCATCACGCACGGCTCTGCTGCTGCCGCTACCTCCGAGCCTGCCGAGAAAGCAGCTGCCGAGGTTTCCGAAGGAGGCGAGCAGTAAATGGCAAAGCATTCCATCATCGATCCCGTCGACCGTATCGAGGGCCATCTCCGCATCGAGATGGAGGTCAAGGATGGCGTCGTCTCCGAGGCATGGGTCTCGGGCGGCCTGTTCCGCGGCCTCGAGCTGATCCTCGAGGGCCGCGAGCCAACGGACGCAGCCCTCATCGCCGAGCGCATCTGCGGTGTCTGCCCGATTTCCCACTGCCACACCTCCGTGTACGCAGCCGAGGAAGCCTACGGCATCAAGCACCCCAATGGCGCCCGCATCGTCCGCAACCTGGCAGAAGGCGCGCAGTTCATGCACAGCCACATCCTGTGGTTCTACCAGCTGAGCGCGCTTGACTACGTCAACCCGCTGCACGCGCTCGAGGCCGACCCGAAGGCCGCAACCGAGTTCGCACTGGCCAACGGCCTGGGCGTTCGCGACTTCGGTGCCGTCCAGAAGCGTCTGCAGAAGTTCGCAGAGAACGGCCAGTACTCCTGGCTGTCCGGTGGCTGGTTCCTCGAGGGCCAGGCCCCCGAGGCATACAAGCTCCCGGCTGAGGTCGACCTCATCGCGACCGCCCACTACATCGAGGCGCTCGACATGCAGGCCACCGCAGACGAGATCGCAGCCCTTATCGGCGGCAAGATGCCGCACATCCAGACTTCCATCCCCGGCGGCACCTCGTTCGTGCCCTCCGTCGAGAAGCTGGACGACATCCTCGACCGCGCTCGCCAGCTGCACGAGTGGGTCGGCGAGGTCATGATCCCCGACGCGATCGCCATCGCGAAGGTCTACCTCAAGGACGTCGCGGGCATCGGCAACAACAAGCATGGCAACTTCATGGCATTCGGCGTCTTCGACCGCGAGTCTCGCGAGCTGACCGACCGCTACTTCCCCGCGGGCATCGTCCGCATGGCAGGCGGCACGGGCGCTCCGGTGCTCGAGAAGTACGACGGTTCCAAGATGACCGAGGAAACCACGCACGCCTACTACGCAGACGACGGCAAGCCGTTGCACCCGATGGACGGCGTCACGGTTCCGCCCGAGAAGTTCCCCGGCTACTACAAGGACGAGGCCAACGAGGTCGTCAACGACAAGTACACCTGGTCCAAGGCGCCGCGTTACCTCAACGACGCGACCGGCAAGCGCGAGCCGATGGAAGTCGGACCGCTCGCCCGCGTGCTCGTCTCCTACATGTCCGGCAACCCCGAGATCATCGACGGCGTCAACACCGTCCTCAAGGGCGTCGGCCTTCCCATCAGCGCCGCCTCCATCTCCGCGCTCAACAGCGCGCTTGGCCGCCTGGCTGCACGCCCCATCGAGGCGTACGCCGTGTCCGGCTACATGCAGGACTGGTGCCACGAGCTGGTCGAGGTTCTCAAGAACCCGGGCGACGCCAACCCCTGGTTTGCGAAGCGCGTCCGCGACGACGGTGCGGGCGAAGGCTTCTGGGAGGCCCCGCGTGGTGCCCTGTACCACTGCGAGACCATCAAGGGCAACAAGATCACGCATTACCAGGCGATCGTCCCCACCACGTGGAATATCTCGCCGCGTGACGTCGACGATGTGCCCGGCACCATCGAGCAGGGTCTCATCGGCGTGCCGATCGACAACATCGAGGCGCCTATCAACGCCCTGCGCGTTGTCCATGGCTACGACCCGTGCGTTGCCTGCGCAATCCACATCGTCGAGCCCAAGACCGGTCACGAGTTCAAGACGCATATGAGTCCTTGGGGAGGTCGATAGTCATGGCAGAGATCGCACACTACAAAGAGATGCACCCGCTCGCGTTCCGCATTACGCACTGGGTCAATCTCGTTGCGATGATTCTCCTGATCCTGTCCGGTATCGAGATTCACTACCCGGTACTGGGTGGCGTGATGGGCCTGGCACGCGGCCTGCACATCTTCTGCGGCATCGTGCTCGTGGTTAACTGCATCGCCCGTATCGTTCTGGCGTTCGTCATCAAGTCGTCCCCCATGGGCGGCACCCGCGAGACCGTTACCGACTTCTGGAACTGGCTCCCGCAGAAGTACAACCGCCATCAGCTCGGCGCTTGGATCAAGTACTACCTGTTCATCAAGAAGGACCACCCGCTTTCCGCAAAGCTCGGCGTGCCCCAGAAGCTGTCCTACCTGCTGATCGGCATTCTGATTCTGTTCATGGGCTACACGGGCTTCTGCCTGTGGGACGTCACGATGAACGTTCCGTTCTTCGCCGGCTTCACCTTTGCAGTCGGCGGCCTGATGAAGCTCCGCATCATCCACTACTTCATGATGTACATCTTCATCTGGTTCACGATGATTCACGGTTACCTGGCACTCATCGACGGCATGGCTCTCCCCCGCCTCATGTTCTTCGGCAAGGAGACCGGTGGCCTCACCTACAGCCTCGAGACCTGGAACATCGATGGCTACGACGACCTCGGTGCTGCTGAGAAGATCGAGATCGTCAACAAGGAAGACGAGCAGGCTGCTGCCACCGCATAAGCCACTCGCTTTCACCGAAGCAACAAGAAACCCCGCCGAGAAATCGGCGGGGTTTTGTTTTGGTCAGAAACGTCTGAAAGCGACCGTGGTGCAGAAGAGGCCAAGCGGGGGGCGCACGCCTTGGAGAGGCGTGCTAGATGTCGAGCTCGAGCAGCTCGAGGATGGCGCCCGTCGCCATGGGAACCGACGCCTTGACCTCGTCGGTAAGGTCGATCGTGAGGTCCTTCGGGAAGCAGTCCTTCTTCTGGACGCCCACGCAGCGGATATCGGCATCGTAGCCAGCCAGACGCGCGTTGGTGAGCACATCGGGTATGCGCATGTCGTGCAACGAGTGCATGACGCAGTTGGCCGCCATCTCCTCGGGCGTGAAGGTATAGCAAGTACCCGGCACCGCGTCAGGACCGCAGTTGACGATGTCGACCACCACGATCAGGTCGTAATCGCGGATGAACGGCAGCAGGCTCAAGCCCATCGTGCCCGCGTCCAGGACGGGGATACGGTCATCGTCTTCGGGCTCTTCCGTCTCTGCCGGCCGGAACGTCTTCATGAGCAGGTCGGCGTGCTCCTCGTCAAAATGCTCGAGAGCCGCATCGCGCTCGGTCAGCACCTTGGCCATGTACGGTCCAAAGCCCTCGTCGAGCATGAGCATATTGCCCACGCAGGCAACGAGTTTCTTCTGCTTGGCAGCTTCTTGCGCCATAGTCACTTCTCCTCCTCGTCTGCGGCGATGGCGTCAGAGAGCAGCTCGACCGCCTCGAGCGTGCTCAAGCCCACCGTGTTGACGGTGATGTCCGCGTACTTCTGGTACAGCGGGCGCCGCTCGTCATACAGGTCCTGCAGCGTCGAGCCCGAGCGAATCACCACGCCGCGCGTGAGCAGGTCGGTGTGCAGGCGCTTGGGGAGCTCCGTCATGTCGATGTCGATGAAGACGACGCGCCCCAGCTTCTTGAGGTTTTCCATCCCCTGCTCGCTGTACACGGCAGACCCGCCTGTGGCAATTACGTGATGCGAGCAGCGCAGACCCGCGAGGAGCTTGTTCTCTTCCTCGATGAAGCCTTCGATACCCCGCTGTTCGATCAGGTCGGAGAGCAGCATGCCCGTGCCCTCCTGCAAGAGCAGGTCGGTGTCTACGAAGCGGTACCCAAGCCGCTTTGCCAGCACGACGCCGAGCGTGGACTTGCCCGCGCCCGGCATGCCGATGAGTGTGATGTTGTCGGAGGCGGGTTTGCTGCCCGCGGGCGTCACCGCCAGAGTTTCTGTGTTCATGCGCTCCATTCTACGCTATCTGCCACTGCCGCTTTGCCGCGATACGGGGTGCATCGCGTGACGGACAAGCGCCGTCCGATTGCAGCACGGCATGCTGCGCTCGTGCTCGATTTTCCACCCGCAAACAAAGCAGGCCCCCGCTTGATGCGGGAGCCTGCTGCAGTGCAAAGAAGATGTAACGTGAAGCCTAGCGCTTGGAGAACTGCGGCTTCTTGCGGGCCTTGCGCAGACCGTACTTCTTGCGCTCGACGACGCGGGCGTCGCGGGTGAGGAAGCCAGCCTTCTTGAGGTCGGAGCGGTAATCGCCAGCGCTCAGCAGTGCACGGGCGATACCATGGCGAAGGGCGCCAGCCTGACCGGAAACGCCGCCGCCGTTGCAGGTGGCAATGACGTCGAAGTGGTCGACCGTGTCGGTGACCCTGAAGGGTGCGAGAGCCATGTCAACCAGAGCCTGGCGGCCAAAGTAATCCTTGCCGTCGCGCTTGTTGATGGTGACCTTGCCAGTGCCCGGGACGAGGCGAACGCGAGCTACAGCGTTCTTACGACGACCGGTGCCGATGTAAACAGCTTCGTTGTTCTGTGCCATAGTCTTTACGCCTCCAGGTCAATCTTGCGAGGGTTCTGTGCCTGATGCGGATGCTCCGAGCCCGTGTAGACCTTGAGCTTCTTGAGCATCTGACGGCCCAAAGTGCCCTTGGGGAGCATGCCCTTGACCGCGTGCTGGATGACGCGCTCGGGGTGCTTGGCCATGGCCTCCTGGAAGGTCTCCTGACGGAGTCCACCAGGGTGATTGGTGTAGCGGTAGTACACCTTGTCGGTGACCTTGGCGCCCGTCACCTTGATCTTGTCGCAGTTGATGACGACGACGAAATCGCCCGTATCGACATGCGGGGTGTAGGTCGGCTTGTTCTTGCCGCGCAGAATCTGTGCAACGGCAGAGGCAAGACGGCCAAGCGTCATATCGGTCGCATCGACCAGAAGCCATTCGCGCTGGACTTCGCCTGGCTTCGCGTAATACGTCTTCACGTTTACTTCCTCCAAATAAGACAAAAACTGTTCATTCACTGAGTTTCACGGGGCTCAGAAAGCGAACCCGTTAAGGATACCCGCGAGGCGAGTCAAAAGCAATATGCAAATATGGTCGTTTTGCGATGAATTCGCCGATAGAGCGCGTGCTGCGCCCCTACTGCTGGGGCTTGGGGTCCTCGCCCTCTTGCGGCGCGGCCTTGGCAGCACCGTCCTGCCCGGACGCCTCATCGCTCGGTGCCTCGGGCTGTTCCGGTGCGGCCGCTGGCCCCTCGTCGCCCGGCTGCGCGGGCGCCTCGGGCTCATCGGGCGCTTCGGGCTGCGGCTGGGCCACGGGCTCCTCGTCGTCCGCAGATGCAGCGGGCTGCTGCGGCTCGGCGTCTGCCGCCGCATAGCCAGGCTCCTGCGCACGCTCGAACGGCAGCGGGTCGTCCTTCTTGCCCCAGCTTGCCACGTCGAACTGACGCGTCCAGTACCCGAGCGCGCGGCTCACGAGCAGCTGGATGAAGGCTTCCGCGACGCTCGACAGGTAGTACAAGACGATGACGAGCGGCAGCGCGGAGACGAGCGCCATGAGAATGAAGCCGAGGGCGGCCTCGTTGTCCATTCCGTACATGCCCGAGCCTGCCGCGGCGCCGACGAACAGGGTGCCGATGACTCCCGCCCCGACGATCGCGACCACGATGGCGAACACGATGAAGTAGACGACGAAGCACAGGATGGACATGCCGAAGATGCGCAAAAGGCCGCCGAAGTCGTGCTTGATCATCGACCAGACCTTGCCAAACTGCAGACCCGTGCCCAGGCGGTCGTACATCATCATGCGCATGGTGCCCACCCAGAAGAAGAAGACCGCCGCAATCGAGAGCACGAACCCGACAAACGCGATGACGCCGCCGAGCGCTCCCAGCAAGACGTTGCCCGACGCCATGGACGCATGGTAGTGATGCGCGTACATGGCGGCCGTCTGGGCCGCGGTGCTGCTGTCGCTGATCGCGTTGCCGATGCCGGTGACAATGGCCGGGATGACCGTGCACACGAACAGGATGACCAGGGCAAACCAACCCCAGCGCAGCATCTTGCTGTTCTTGCGCCCGTAGATCTTCTTGGGCAGCGGCGTGTGCATGCCCCAGGCGGCCTTGTGGCCCCACTCGAACGCGTAGCCGTAGACCGTCATCTGCCCGAAAATGGGGATGAAGTTGATGAGCCCGAGCAGGAAGATCTTGCCGATCCACCCCTCGGAGTTCTTGATATCGTTCCAGGCAGTGCTGAAGTACCTGCCGTTCATACTGGGATACGTGGCCATGGGAGAACCCTTCCTCGCGGTGGTCAACATCTGAAGGTGCCTACATTCTAACAGCTCGCCGCGACGCCAAACTTACACCTGCGCAACGTTGGCGCGTACCGCCGCCAAGCGGGCGGGTTCCCCCGGCCGTATCCAGCTAGACGAGGCGCTTGAGCATGGCGTCGTGCGCGCGCCACTCGAGCGCATCGTCGAGCGCGGGCAGCTCGGCACCCGGGTACCTGCGCTGCAGCGCGAGCCTGATGAGCTCGTCTGCCACGGCGGGGTTCTTGGGCAGCAGCGGACCATGGCTGTAGGTGGCGAGCACGTTGCGGTAGCGGATGCCCTCCGTGCCGTCCTCGCCGTTGTTGCCGAAGCCCTTCACCACCCTGCCAAGCGGCACGGCGCCCTCGCGCAGGCGCGTGCGGCCGGCATGGTTCTCGAAGCCGACCACGGTGGGCGAGCCCTCGAGGGCGGTCGCCTCGTAGACCATGTTGCCGATCATGCGGTCCTCGCCCGCCTCGGTGTACACGGGAATCGCGCCGATGAAGTCCGCGCGCTGGCCATCATGGCCCACGTAGTACTCGCCCAAGATCTGGTAGCCGCCGCAGATGGCGAGCACCGGGACGTCCGCCTCGATTGCCGCGGTCAGGCGGGATGCCTTCGAGCCCGCACGTCCGATGCCGAGGTCTTCCATGAGGGTGTACTGGTCGAAGTCCTGGCCACCGCCCATGAAGAACAGGTCGATGTCGTCGAAATCGGCGTCTTCGCCCGCACCGAGGCTCACGACCCTGGCCGTGATGCCGCGCCATGCGCAGCGCTTCTGCAGCGTGATGGTGTTGCCGCGGTCGCCGTATAAGTTGAGCAGGTCGGGATACAGGTGCCCGATCGTGAGCTGCATGTTGTCTGCCATCGCCTCTACCCCTCCCAGAACCCCGCGAGGCCGAGCGCACTCGCGACCTTCGCGCGGAACTCGAGCATCGCCGAGTAGTTGGCGACGACCGTGACGTTGTGGTCCATGCGCCCCAGCTCGCCGATGAGCTCGTCGTAGTCTTTCATGATGCGGATGCCGCCGCTCGGCATGCCAGCGTACTTGAGGCGCAGCGCCATGTCCTCGGCGCGCCCGCCGCTGCAGATCGCCTCGTGCTTGTGCGCGCAGATAGCCTCCCACGCCGCGTCGTAGATCCACGAGACGTCGGTGCCATCGCACTCCTGGTCGTTGAGGATGCAGACGATGCCCATGTTCTGGTCGGGCTCGTTGAGCAGGAGGTTGATGATCTGGTTGCAGCCCGCGGGATTCTTCATGAGCATGAGGCGAACCCGCGTGCCGTCGATGTCGAACACCTCGGAGCGGCCAAAGCCGTGCTTGAACTTGCTCACCGCTTTGAAGGCCTGCTCGCGCGGGAACTTGAACGCCTCGAGACCCGCCACCACGCATGCGCAGTTGTAGATGTCGTAGCTCGCGGGAACGTCGAGGTCGACGATGGAGCGGTCGTCGTCGACGCGCAGCTCGACCGTGCAACCGTCGCTCCTGCGCTCGACGATGCGCTCGACTGCGACTTTGGGAGCGGGACGGTGGTAGCCGCACGACGGGCACTTGAAACCGCCCAGGTGCGCGTAGGTGACGTAGTCGTACTGGTACTCGGCGCCGCACTTGATGCAGTGCGTCGCATCCGAGAGGTCCTCGACGCGTTCGGGGTAGATCTCGCAGTCGACGCCGTAGAACACGACGTCGTTGTCGACCCGGTCGGCGATGGAGGCCACCATGGAGTCGTCGGCGTTCAGGCACAGCGTCGCATGCGGGGAGTTCTTGACGCCCGCCATGATGTTCTCGAGCGTATGCGTGACCTCGCCGTAGCGGTCGAGCTGGTCGCGAAAGACGTTCGTGACGACGAGCACCTCGGGGTCGACCGCCGCGCAGACGCGGCGCAGCGCGCCCTCGTCGCACTCGATGACGGCCAGCTTGTAGCGGGGCTTGCCGCCGATGCTCGAGCGGATGGCGAACTCGGTGGTGATGCCCTGAATCAGGTTCGCTCCGCTGCGGTTGTAGAAGGCCTGCTCGCCCATGTTCTCGAGGGCCTGCGCGACGATGTGCGTCGACGTGGTCTTGCCGTTGGTGCCCGTGAGCACGAGCGTGCGCACGCCTTTGGCGAGCGTGTTGAGGTAGTTGGGGTCGACCTTCAAGGCGAGCTTGCCCGGCAACGAGGTGCCGCCGCGCTTCATGAGGCGCAGCAGGCGGTACGTTGACTTGCAGACGATCGACGCGCAGACGGTGCGAAAACCCATGGCCCCTTACGCTTCTTCCCCGTCGGATTCCGTCTGGGCATTGCGGCCGATCAGCGCGGCGATGCGCTCGCTGTAGACCGGGTCCTCGATGCCGGCAGCGGCCACGTCGACGGTGGGAGCCTCGTCCCACAGCTGCTCGAGGCGGTAGTACTCGCGCTGCTCGGGCAGGAAGATGTGAACGACGATCTGGCCGTAGTCGAGCAAGATCCACTTGCCGTCTTCGACGCCCTCGACGCTGATGGGCTTGACGCCCGCCTCCTTGCGCAGGCGTTCCTCGACCTCCTCGTAGATCGAATCGGCGCGGCGGTTGTTGGCCGCGGTGCAGATGACGAAGTAGTCCGTCACGTTCAGAAGCTTGCCGACTTCCTGGATGACGATGTCGGAGCCCTTCTTGTCGTCGATCGCGCGTGCGGCGATGAGCGCCTGCTCCTTGGGGGAGATGTTCTCGGTCAAAGTTGTTCCTTTCTCTACAGGATGACGTTGGGGTCGCCCTGGCGTGACTTGTCTTTTCTGGTGTGCTGCTGCACGAGGCCGTTCCAGATGTCGAAGGCGGCCGGGTGAATGAAGCGCTTGCGGATGACAAGCGAGTCCATGGTCACCACGTACGCCTCGAAGTACAGGTCGTCGAGGCTCATCGTGCCCACCATCTCGCGCAGCTTCTTGATGAGCGGGCGCCCCTTGGTCTTTCGGAGCGGCTCGATCATGTCCGCGATGAAGATGACCTTGTCGAGGTCGCTCATGTGAAGCCCGCCGAGCGTGTGGTGCCAGATGGCGCTCTCTATCTCGTCGGTGAGCTCGGGAAACTCGCGGCGCACGGCCTTTGCCCCGGTAAACGAGTGGAGCACCGGGTACAGAAGCTCGATGTGGTCGGGCCGGGGGATGCCGAGCTCGTCGAGGCGCGCGGGAAAGTCGTCGTCGACGATGAGCTTGTCCCAGTCGTGGAGCAGGCCCGCGATGGCGGCGTCGAACTGGTTGACGCCGTAGATCCGCGCGAGCTCGACAGCGTAGTCGGAGACCTAATGGGAATGCGCCAGGCGCTTGCCCGACAGGCGCGCGTCGACCGCGTCGCTCACGCGCCGATAGAACTCAGTATCTTCCTGCAAACGAACTTCCTCGATTCAAGAGGGCCGTATCGGCGAGGGCGCCCCCATGGCACCGCGTCCGCCGTCAGCCCCGGTACAGACCAGTTTCATCAATATATGCGATTACGGGGGCGGGGATGAATTCCGTTACCGATTGACCACATGAAATACGCTTGCGCAGCTCCGTCGACGAGATGTCGATCTGCGGCACGTCGACAAACTCGAGCCTGAAGCCGAGGCCGCTTTGCTCGTGAACCGCCCTCACGTGCGCGACATCGCAGCCCGGACGCGCCGCCACGACGACCGTGCACAGCCGCGCGACCTCGGCCGCCCCACGCCAGTGGACGAGCGTCTCCGCAGAATCCGCGCCCACGATAAAGCAGAGCTCGGTATCGGGGTACTCGCATCTGAGCTCGCGCAGGGTGTCGACCGTGTAGGTCACGCCCGGGCGCTCGACCTCGCGCAGGTCGAGCTCGAAGCGCGGGTCGTCCGCGATGGCGAGCTCGACCATGCGCGCGCGCTGCAGAGCCGGCGTCACGTGCTGGTCGAGCTTGAAGTGCGGGTTTCCCGTCGGGATGAACAGCACCCGCGCGAGGCCGAGCGCGTCGGCCACGGCGCGCGCCACCTCGAGGTGCGCGTTGTGGACGGGGTCGAAGGTCCCGCCCATGATGTCGAGTCTGTCCGACACGCTAGCCGCGCACCTGCCCCGCGCCGTTGACGATGTACTTCGTGGAGGTGAGCGCCTGGGCGCCCATGGGGCCGCGCGCGTGCAGCTTCTGCGTGCTGATGCCGATCTCTGCCCCGAGCCCGAACTCGCCGCCATCCGAAAAGCGCGTCGACGCGTTGGAGTACACGACCGCCGCGTCCACGCCGCGCGTGAAGGCGTCGATTGCCGCGGCGTCGTTGGAGATGATGCATTCGGAGTGGCCCGTGCCGTACGTGTTGATGTGGGAAATCGCCTCGTCGAGCCCGCTTGTGCACTTGACGCTCATCTCGAGCGCGAGGTACTCCGTGCCCCAATCGTCTTGCGTCGCGCGAATCGTCTCGATGCCGCAGCGCTCGGCAACCTGTCCGGCATGCTCGTCGACGTGCAGCACGACGCCGTGCTCGGCCAGAGCGCAAAGCGCCGCCGGCAGCACCTCGTCGGCGATGCTCTCGTCCACGAGCAGGCTTTCCGCCGCGTTGCACACGCCGACGCGCTGCGTCTTGGCATTGACGAGTATCGGCACGATGAAGTCGCGGTTTGCCGCCTCGTGCACGTAGATGTGGCAGTTGCCCGTGCCCGTCTCGATGACCGGGACCTTCGCGTTTTCGACGCAGTGCCTGATGAGGCCGGCGCCGCCGCGCGGGATGAGCACGTCGACGAGACCCGTGAGCGACATGAGCTCGTCGGTTGCGTCATGCGAGGTGCTCTCGATGCTCTGGATACAGTTCTCGGGAAGCCCCGCCTCGACCGCCGCCTTGGCGAGCACGTCCGATAGGGCCAGGCACGAGCGCTGCGCGAGGCTGCCGCCGCGCAGGACGCAGGCGTTGCCCGTCTTGAGGCACAGCGCCGCGGCATCTGCCGTGACGTTGGGGCGTGCCTCGTAGATCATGGCCACGACACCGAGCGGCACGCGCACCTTCCGGAGCTGCAGGCCGTTGTAGAGCTCGCGCCCCTCGACGACCTCGCCCAGCACCTCGGGCTGGGCGGCTACCTGGCGTATGCCCTGCGCGATGCCCTCGATGCGCTCCGGCGTGAGCAGCAGGCGGTCGAGCAGGCCCTGCGGCGTGTTCTTGGCGCGCGCCTGCTCCATGTCCGCGTCGTTTGCGGCCATGATGTCTGCCGTGTGCTCGACCAGGCGCGCGGCCATGTTCGCGAGAGCCTTGTTGCGCACGTCGGAGCCCAGCACCGCGAGCTGATACGACGCTGCCTTGGCCAAGCTTGCCTTTTCGAGTGCTTCGCCCATGGGATACCTGCTTTCGTGTGGGGGTCGGTATTGCTCCACTATATCGCTACTCGTCGAGCATCGCGTTGATGCGGCGCAGACGGTGGTAGACGGCGTTTTTCGAAAGCGGCGGGTCTGCCAGCTCGCCGAGTTCCTTGATGCTCGCATCGGGGTACTTGAGCCGCAGCAGGGCGACCTCGCGCAACGACTGCGGGATGGACTCGATGCCGTGCTTTTCCACGACCTGCCTGATCTTGGCGATCTGCTGCATGGAGGCGTGCGCGGTCTTTTGCTGGTTGGCGATCTCTGCGTTGACGCGGCGGTTCGTGTCGTTTCGGACGGACTTGATGACGCGCGCGGTCTCCATGTCGAGCGCGGAGTTGTGCGCGCCCACGAAGGCGAGAAACGCGATGATGTTGTCGACGCCCTTCATGTAGACAGCGTACGTGTTGTGGCGCCGTGTGACGCGCGCCTTGATGCCGTGCGCTCCCATGAGCTCCACGAAGTCGTTGGCGAGCGGCTCGGAGCTCATCGTGAGCTCGAAGTGGAAGTCGCCGCGCGGGTCGGCTATGTAGCCGCCCGCAAGAAACGCGCCGCGCAGGTACGCGCCCGCGCAGCAGCCGCGCTCGACGAGCTCGGGGCTGATGCCGGGCTCGAAGCCGTGCATGCCGAGGATGCCCAGGTCGTGCAGCGCGAGCGTCATGCGCTTTTGCGCCGGCACCGTGATGAGGTAGTTGTGCGTCTTGTGCAGCACGCTACGGCGCACCGTCAACTCGGTCTTGAGCATGTAGACCGTGTGCAGCAGGCGGATGACGGTCTTGGCGACGCTCGCCGTCTCGGTCGCGACCTCGAGGCGCGTGTTGCCGCCGCCGCTGATGTTGAGCGTGCCCTCGATGCGGATGAGCGCCGCGAGCTCGGCCTTGTCGCACAGCGAGCACGTAGGCTCCACGCGCGACAGCTCGTCTTTTACCTCTGCTGTGAATGACACGCGGTGAGCACCTCCTGGAGCGCCCGCGCAAGCTTTCCGCGGTCGTGCCAGGTGGGGCGCTGCTCGTCGACGAGGTCGCGCACCATCGGCTGCACGCCAAGCTTCTTGACCTTGTCCACGAGCTCCTCGTTCACCACGACGTGCGACACCTGGTTGAGGCGCCGCCCGCGCGTCGCGTAGCGCGCATCGGAATAGTCGGTGAGCGCGGGGAACACGCCCGTCGCCATGGGCGACGACGGCGCGTTGCGGTGGATGAGCGCGATGTCGAGGATGCCGCGCATGCCGTGACGGCAGATGGCGTCCACGTAGTCGTAGCAGTTCATGCCCCAGGTCTCGCCCTGCATGTCGGCGAGTGAGCAGACGAACACCGTGTAGGCCGGGTCGGTCTCGCGCTCGCGTGCCTCGGTGATGGCCTCGACCACGCCGGGGACGAGCAAGTTGGGGATGATCGACGTGAACAGCGACCCCGGCCCCAGGACGATGAGGTTCGCCTCGCGAATCGCCTTGAGCGCCGGCGGGTACGCCTCGGCGTCAGCCGGCTGGAGCGCCACGTAGCGCATGTGGCAGTCGGAATCGCCGATGACGGCCTGCCCCTCCAGCTCGCGCCCGTCGTCGGTCATGCCCTTCAAGGTGACGTCGTGCAGCGTCGAGGGGTACACGTGGCCGCGCGCCTCGCACAGGTCCTCGCAGACGCGGATGGCGTCGGGAAACGAGCCGGTCTCTTCCGCGAGCGCGGTGATGATGAGGTTGCCGAGCGAGTGGTTGTCCAGGTACGAGAAACGGTGCCTGAACGAGCGGGCGAAGATGCCGTCGTAGTTGGCGGACATCGCCCCGATGCACTTGCGGATGTCGCCGGGCGGCACGACGCCGCCCCGCTCGCGCAGGATGCCCGTCGAGCCGCCGTCGTCGACCATCGAGACGATGGACGAGACCTGGCAGCCCATGTCGAGCAGCGTGCGAATGGACACGGGGGCGCCGGTGCCCCCGCCGATGACGACGGCCTTCGTTCGCTTCATTACTTATGCACCTCCGCAAGCGCCAGGTCGCGGTGTGTGGTCGTGACGCGGTAGCCCTCCTGCGACAGGTGCTGCCCCGTCGCGTTTGCCAGCACGACGCTGCGGTGCTGGCCGCCCGTGCAGCCGACCGCGATGGACAGGTACTGCTTGCCCTCCTTCACGTAGCCGGGCATGACGAAGTCGAGCAGCGAAAACCAGCGCTTGAGGAACTCCTTGGTCTCGTCTTTGCCGAGGACGTAGTCCTTGACCGCCTCGTCCATGCCCGTCTTGTCGCGCAGCTCGCGCTCGTAGAACGGGTTGGGCAAGAAGCGCACGTCGATGACGATGTCGGCGTCGGTGGGGGCGCCGTGCTTGAAGCCGAAGGAGTAGACGGAGACGCCCAGGCCCTCCTGCGCGGACTGGTCGGTGAACAGCGAGCGCAGCTTCTCGCGCATGTCCTGCGGGCGCTCGGTACTCGTGTCGAGAACGTAGTCGGCCATCTGCTTGCACTCTGCCAGCAGCTGGCGCTCGCGGCGGATGCCCGCGACGATCGTCATGCCGTTGTCGCACAGCGGATGGCGGCGGCGCGACGCCTTGAAGCGGTTGAGCAGCTCCTCGTCGCTCGAGTCGAGGAACAGCATCGTATACGACAGGCCCATCTCCTTGAGCTTGGCGAGCTCGGCGGTGAGCTCGGGGAAGAACTCCTTGGCGCGCAGGTCGCACACGACGGCGAGCTTGCGCAGCGTGCCCGTGTTGAGGCCGGCGAGGCTCACGAGGTTCATGAGCAGCGACGGCGGCAGGTTGTCGATGCAGAAGTAGCCGATGTCCTCAAACGTGTGCATGGCCTCGGTGCGGCCCGCACCGGACATGCCGGTGATGATGATGAGGTCCGGCCCGAACGAGGTCGGGTCGATTTCGTCGAGACTTTCCTGTTGCGTCATAGCGCGACCTTTCTGCTTGCCGTGTCGCCCCAAGTATAGCGTCTCGGTGAGACAGAGCAGCCCGCGAGGCCGCTCTACGCGTTCGAATCCACGATGACGGCGTAGAGGTCTTCGGCCACCTGACGCGGGATGCCCGGCACGGCGGCAATCTCGTCGAGCGTCGCCTCGCGCATCTT
>CACZQA010000042.1 GCA_902783175.1 uncultured Coriobacteriaceae bacterium | reverse complement strand
AGCTGCACGTATTCCAGATGCGGGCTGGAGGCGGCGATCACGGCGGAGCCGAGCATGCGCGCGTGGAAGTTGTTGACGACGTCGATGAGGCTGTTGCGCAGGTCGACGTCGTTCACGCCCGGCACGGCATCGGGCGGGAGGACCGGGATTCCCAGCGAGGCGATGAGCGTGTCGATGTCGTGATTGACGAGAGGGTCGTTGTGGTAGGGGCGGGAAGCCAGCACGATGGCGTAGCCGCCTTCTTGCTCCACCTTGGAGAGAACCTCGCGTCCCGCGGCGACGAGCTCGTCTTTGAACTGGGCTTGCGCTGCGCGTGCCTGCTCGAGCGCGCGGTCTGCGACATCTGGGGCAATTCCAAATGCCTCTTTCAGGTACGCGCGCAGCTGTCGGCGCATGTCGCGGGTGCTGTACCAGTGGAACAGCGGGCTGTCGAAGGGTATGCCGAAGCGGCGCTCGGGGTTGTCGGAGTTGCGGATGACCAGCGGGTACCCCTTGACGACGGCGCACATCGACACGCTCGTATCCTGACGGTTCTCCGTCGGCACCGTCGTCACGACCGGCATGAAGATTCTGTCGACGCCCTGCCGTGCCAGGTCCCTGAGGTGCCCGTGCACGAGCTTGGCGGGAAAGCAGACGGTGTCGGAGGCGATGGACGGCAGGCCCTCCTCGTAGCATGCGCGCGTGCTGAGGTGCGAGAGCCTGGGCGTGAAGCCAAGGGCGCGCAGCAGCGTCGTCCAAAACGGCGCCTGGTCCCACAGCGCCAGCACACGCGGCAGGCCGATGACGGTGTGCTGGTCTGGCAGCAGCGGCGTGCACGGGTATTCCTTGAACAGCAGCTGTTCGCGGGTCTTGAACAGGTTGGGGACCGAGGCGGCTTGTGCGCGCACCTGCTTGAGCTTGGCGCGGGTCTGCTCATCGCCGAGGTCTCCGACGACGCTGCCGCGCTCGCAGCGGTTTCCCGTCACGAACGTTGACCCGTCCGAGAAGGTCACGAGCGTCCGCGCGCACGCGTTGCCGCAGAACGGGCAGGTCAGGTTCGAGCGCTGCCGGTAGGAGAATGCGTCGAGCGCATCGAGCCCGATGAAGGACGACATGCAGCTGCCCTCGCGTGCGACCTGTTCTTCGACCTGCGCTTTCACGAGCAACGCGGCGCCGATCGCACCCATGAGACCGGGGTAGGGCGCCCTCGTCACGGGCTTGCCGATGTAGTCTTCGAACGCGGCGAGCACGGCGTCGTTTCTGAACGTCCCGCCCTGGACCACGATGTGGTCGCCCAGGCTGTCCAGGTTGGAGACGCGGATCACCTTCGTAAAGACGTTTTCGACGATGGAGCGGCATAGCCCCGCCATGATGTCGTTTGCGGTCTTGCCGTTTTTCTGTTCGGTCACGACGCTCGAGTTCATGAATACCGTGCAGCGGCTCCCGAGTTGGGCGGGCCGTTCCGCGTCGAAGGCGGCGGATGCGATATCTTCCATGCGGATGTTGAGCGCCTGCGCGAACCCCTGCAAAAACGAGCCGCAGCCCGACGAGCAGGCCTCGTTCACGACGATGTCGGTCACGATGCCGTCTTCGAGCCAGATGGCCTTCATGTCCTGGCCGCCGATGTCGAGCACGAAGGTCGCCTGCGGGTCGTACTCGACTGCGGCGCGGGCATGGGCGACGGTTTCCACCATGTGCAGGTCCGCATGGAACGCGTGGGCGAAAAGCGCCTCGCCGTAACCCGTCGTCGCGCATCCGAGGATCTCGAGCTCTACGCCGGCATCCTCGTACGTGCTCGCGAGCTTCTTGAGGGCTTCGACGGCGATGTCGAGCGGTTCGCCCTCGTTCGTCGCGTAGAACGCGTCGACGAGCTGCCCGTCTTCGTCGACGAGCGCGAACTTGGTCGTCGTCGAACCTGAGTCGATGCCGAGGTAGGCGCGCACCGTGCTGCCCGGTGCTCTCGTGGCGGCGCTGCAGACATCGGGCAGGCGGTGGCGCTCGGCGAACGTCTGGCGCTCGGCCGTGCTCTGGAAGAAGCGGGCCCCTGAAGCGGCATGTTCCGAGAGCTCGCGTCGTGCCTGTGCGAGGGAAGCGAGCAGCTCTGCGGAGCTGCGCTCGGCATCCGCGTGCGCGAACATGCCCTCGAGCGCGAGGGCAGCTCCCAGGGCGACGATGGCCTCGGGACGTTTTGGGCGGATGATGTCTTGCGCCGAGAGTCCCAGATGCTCGGCGAACACGCCGATCAGATGCGGGTTGAAGGTGAGCGGCCCGCCTTCGAAGATGACGGGCGGGTGGATGTCGAGGCCCTGCGCCAGGCCGCCGAGCGTCTGCTTGGCGATGGCATGAAACGTAGAGAGGGCGAGGTCCTCCTTGCGCGCGCCGGCGTTGAGGAGGGGCTGGATGTCGGTCTTGGCGTACACGCCGCAGCGCCCCGAGATGTCGTAGACCGTGGAGCCCATCGCTGCTGCATCGTCGAGCCGTTCGACGTCGATCTTGAGCAGCGCGGCGATCTCGTCGATGAACGCGCCCGTGCCGCCTGCGCACGAGCCGTTCATGCGCATGTCGGTGACGGTAACGACGCCCGCCTGGTCGTCGCGCTCGAAGAAGATCATCTTGGCGTCCTGCCCGCCGAGTTCGATGGCGCAGCGCGCCTGCGGGTAGCGCTTCTGGACCGCCGTCGCGTTGGCGACGACTTCCTGGATGTAGGGGATGCCGAGCTGGGCTGCGAGGTCTTTGCTTCCCGAGCCGCTCATCGAGAAGCGGCAGGGGCGGTCGGGGAAGCGCTCGAAGACCTCTTCGACGATGGCCTCGAGGCTTTCGATCTGGTGCGCGAAGTGGCGCCGGTAGGTCGAGTAGAGGACGTCATGAGTCTGCGGGTCGAGGACGACGGCCTTCGTGGTGGTGGAGCCGATGTCCAACCCGACGCTGTAGGTTGATTGCCTGGGTTTTTCGAAGTCGATTACGTCGCTCAATTCATTGCCTCGCTCATCTACGTGCTTGGTAATTCATCAAGTGCCAGTAAAAGGGTACTCAGTTAATTAACTTCAATTGAGATACTATCGCATTTTCATCAGAATAATCCCCTCAAGATGACGCTTGAAGACACGAAGAGGGCCGCCCCCATCGGGGCGGCCCTCGTGTTCGAGCATGTGAAGCTGTGTATGGCGGTTACTCGATTTGAGCAGCTGCTTCCTGAGCCTTCTTTGCCGCCTCGACCTTGGGAGTGAGCTCTTCGACAGCGCGCTGCGCCTTGAGCAGGTGCGCCTCTGCGACGGTGCGGCGACCGAACTTGCCCTTGAAGATCAGGAAGGTGAACAGGCCGGTGAAGAACAGGCCCGCGACGGCGAGCAGAAAGCCGCCGAGGTGGGTGAGGGCGACGGCGGTCTCGCCGAGCGCGAGGTCCATGCCGACGTTGTACATGTTGTAGCCACCGACGGGGATCATGACGCTGAAGCCCTCGCCGAAGGTGCCCGCCAGGAAGCCGGACAGGCCGCAGGGGGCGCAGACCGCGCCCATCATCCATGCGAACATCAAGATCCAGACGGGCTTGGCCTTGGGGGTGATCGACTTGACGATGAGCCAGACGATCTGGAAGACGGCGGTCAGGATGCCGCCCATGAGAAACGCGCCCGGGAAGACGAGCGGCGTGCTGTTGGCGTCAAAGTGCGGCGTCTGCCAACCGGCCATGGTCATGATGAAGCCGAACAGGATGCAGACGACGGCGCCGACGACGTTGAACCAGATGACGAGCCACAGGCCTGCCCAGACGGACTTGCCCATGGTGGCGCCCTTGGAATAGGGGCCGTGCATCTTCATGCCGACCGCCATGGCGAAGCCGGAGAAGGGGAGCAGCGCGCCGAAGGTCGCCCACTCTTCGAAGTACTGGTAGTTGCCGAAGCCACCCAAAAAGCAGCCGACAACGCCCATGAGCAGCAGAACCGAGCCGCCGATCCAGAACTCGAGCGGCGTTCCCGTGAACGCGGTGCGCGTGCAGACCAGCATTGCCTGCGCGATGAGGGCGAGCAAGCCGCCCAGCAGGAAGCTGTAGATTACGGTCTTATAAGGTTTCATCCCCGTCTCCTTACAAACAAGCCAACAAAAAAGCCTGCGGTGATGCATGCGCCGTAGGCTTTCAAACCTCAAAGATTATAACGGTTCGGTATCGGTTTGCTATAGGGAATGAATAATTCGTGCGCCGCTTGCTGCTTTTTGGCTGTGGAGGGGCCGTTGGTATGTGAGAATGCGGCATGTGAGTTCTTGCGGCGCGGGCCGTGACGAGAGATTGGACATGTTCATGCCCGAGTTTATTTACCAGATGTATCAGGCGAGAAAATCCCATGGGAGCAAGGTCATCCTCGACGATGTCACCTTGAGCTTCTACCCGGGTGCGAAGATCGGCGTCGTCGGCCCCAACGGCATGGGCAAATCGACGCTGCTCAAGATCATGGCGGGCCTGGAAGAGGTCAGCAACGGCGAGGCCAAGCTGACCCCCGGCTTTTCCGTTGGCATCCTCCAGCAGGAGCCTCCGTTGGACGAGGACAAGACGGTCATCGAGAACATCCGGCTCGCGTTTGGCGACGTGCTCGCGAAGGTGCAGCGCTTCAACGAGGTGTCCGCCGCGATGGGAGACCCCGACGCGGACTTTGATGCGCTCATGGAGGAGATGGGCAAGCTCCAAGACGAGATCGACGCGGCCGACGGCTGGGACGTCGACCGCCAGCTCACCCAGGCGATGGACGCGCTCCAGTGCCCCGATCCCGATATGCCCGTGAGCGTGCTCTCCGGAGGCGAGCGCAGGCGCGTCGCGCTGTGCAAGCTTCTGCTCGAGGAGCCCGACCTGCTGCTGCTCGACGAGCCGACCAACCACCTCGATGCCGAGTCGGTGCTGTGGCTCGAGAACCACCTGCACAACTACGAGGGCGCCGTGCTCGCCGTCACGCATGACCGTTACTTCCTCGACAACGTGGCCGAGTGGATCTGCGAGGTCGACCGCGGGCACCTGTACCCGTACAAGGGCAACTACTCGACCTATCTCGAAACAAAGGCGAAGCGCCTGGCCGCCCAGGGCCAGCAGGAGGCCAAGCTCGCCAAGAAGCTCGAGCGCGAGCTCGAGTGGGTGAGGAGTTCTCCCAAGGCGCGCCAGGCCAAGAACAAGGCGCGTCTGGAGCGCTACGAGGAGATGGCGAGCCAGGCTGCCTCGATGCGCGGCGTCGACTTCTCCGAAATCCACATCCCCGTGGGGCCGAGGCTCGGGAGCAAGGTCCTGGTCGTGGACCATCTGCACAAGGAGTTCGACGGCCGCGTGCTGTTCGACGACCTCTCGTTCGAGCTGCCGCGAAACGGCATCGTCGGCGTAATCGGGCCCAACGGCGTGGGCAAGTCGACGCTGTTCAAGATGATCGTCGGCAAAGAGGAGCCGACGAGCGGCATGATCGAGTTGGGCGAGACCGTCAAGCTCTCGTATGTCGATCAGAACCGCGAGGGCATCGACCCGGACAAGAAGCTGTGGGAAGTCGTGTCCGACGGGCTCGACATCATGCAGGTGGGCGAGACCGAGGTGCCGAGCCGTGCCTACGTCGCCGCGTTCGGCTTCAAGGGAGCCGACCAGCAAAAGCCCGCAGGCGTGCTGTCCGGCGGCGAGCGCAACCGCCTCAACCTCGCCCTGACGCTCAAGCAAGGCGGCAACCTCCTGCTGCTCGACGAGCCGACGAACGACCTCGACACCGAGACGCTCGAGAGCCTGGAAGAGGCGCTGCTCGAGTTCCCGGGGTGCTCGGTCATCACGAGCCACGACCGCTGGTTCCTCGACCGCGTTGCCACGCACATCCTCGCGTGGGAGGGCACCGACGACAATCCCGGTGCCTGGACTTGGTTCGAGGGCAACTTCGACGAGTACCAAAAGGACCGCGAGAAGCGCCTGGGCCCCGATGCCTCCAGGCCGCATCGCATCAACCGCAAGCTCAAGCGCGACTAGTCGCCGTTCGCGTGCTGCCTTCAGGCCCGTGCCATCCTCGAAAGAGGCGGCGCGGGCTTGTTTTTTTCTGTGGTGCGAGTTGGGCGGGCGCGCCTGGTGCTACAATCGACGCCCGTTGTTTACCGCAAACCAAGTGCGTCGGGCATAGGGTCCCGATGCAGGAACACTCGAGGAGAACCATGGATCTTGCCATCCTGCACTGGATGCAGTCGACTCTTGCCAACCCGTTTTTCGACACGATCTTTCCGCTCATCACCAAGCTTGGCGAACATGGCGCCATCTGGCTCGTCATCGCCATCATCTTGATCTGCACGAAGAAAAACCGCGTCTGGGGCGTCACCATGATCGTCGCCATCGGATGCGCCTGGCTCATCGGCGACCAGATCCTCAAGGACATCATCGCGCGCCCGCGCCCCTTCATAGAGGACCCGACACTGACGCTGCTCATCGCCCCTCCCGACGGCTATTCGCTGCCTTCTGGGCACTCCTCGAGCAGCTTCTGCGCGGCGACCATCCTGAGCTTTGCGTACTTGAAGAAGGGCTGGAAGGCCGGTGCGTGGGTTTTGGCGGTCCTCATCGCGTTCTCGCGCGTCTACCTGTGCGTCCACAACCCGTCCGACGTTCTGGCGGGTGCCGCGTTCGGCGTGCTCATCGCATTGATTGCCGTCTTTTTCGCGAAGAAATTTCTCGCGTATTGGAATGCAGGCAAGCACCAAACTGTCTAGAATATAGTCCTGCGTCCGCAAGGGCAAACACACACTAAAAACACAGCATGCTGGTCGACGCGAGGACAAGATGGGGTTTGATTTCAGACGCGCTTTGGCTGCGGTCAAGGCGCCTGCGCTGCAAGGGGAAATGAACGCGCTTTCGACGGTCTGGGGCGAGAGCCTCGACCGTCATCATGTCTTGGAGGAGCAACCTCACCCGCAGTGCGCACGCGATTCGTTTTGGGTTATGAACGGCGAGTGGGACTACGCCATCGTCGACGCCCCCGATGCGGCGGCCATTTGGCCCGTTGCCAAGGCTCCGGAAGAGTTCGAGGGCATCATCGTGGTCCCGTTCTCGCCCGAATCGGCGTTATCCGGGGTCGGAAAGACGCTGCAGCCTACGCAGCTGCTGTGGTATCGCCGCACCTTCAACGGAAACGACATCCCGCGCGACGATCGCTACCTGCTGCATTTCGAGGCCGTGGACTACGCATGCGCGGTCTACGTCAATGGCGTGAAGGCCGGTCAGCATGTCGGCGGGTACGAGCCGTTCTCGTTCGACATCACCGACGCGCTCGTGGAGGGCGACAACGAGGTCGCCGTCTGCGTGTTCGACCCCAGCAACAAGGGCTCTCAGCTGCGCGGCAAGCAGCACCTCGAGCGCGGCGGCATATGGTACACGCCGCAAAGCGGCATCTGGCAGACGGTCTGGATCGAGGCGGTCCCCGAACTCCATGTACGGGCCCTCGAGGTCACGGCTGACCTCGACGCCGAGCTTCTGACGCTGCTCATCTCCGTGAACGAGACCGGCGGCAAGATTGCCGCGCATGTGATAGACGCAGCGGGAAGGAGCGTAGCCTTCCAGTCTGTCAACGTCACGCCCGACCGTCTGGACACCGTCGAGCTCAGGCTCCACGTGCCCTCGCCTCACCCCTGGACGCCGGATGATCCGTACCTGTACTCCATCGAGCTCTCGTACGATGCGGACGACGTCAACAGCTACTGCGCCTTCAGGACCACCACGATCGAGCCAGACGAGAAGGGCGTGCAGCGCTTCTGCCTGAACCATGAGCCGCTCTTCCTGCGCGGCGTGCTCGATCAGGGATACTGGCCCGACGGCCTCATGACGGCTCCCTCGGACGAGGCCCTTCGTTTCGACATAGAGGCGATGGCATCGCTCGGGTTCAACATGATCCGCAAGCACATCAAGGTGGAGAGCGAGCGCTGGTACTACCTGTGCGACCGCATGGGCATGCTCGTGTGGCAGGACATGGTGAGCGGTGGGGAGGACCCGCACGTATGGATTGCGAGCCGCATCCCCACGACCTTCAAGTGGTTCTGGTCCCACTACCGTGACGATACCGAGAAGCACCAAAGGCACCTCTCGTCGGACAACGCGCTGTACCGCAACGAGTGGCAGGCTCTTGCCGGTTCGACGGTGCGGCGCCTGAAGAGTCACCCCTGCATCATCACCTGGTCCCTGTTCAACGAGGGATGGGGGCAGTTCGACGCCGCCAAGGCGACCGAGTCCGTCAAGTCCATCGACACGACGCGCCCCGTCGACTCCACGAGCGGGTGGTTCGATCAAGGCTGCAGCGACTACAACAGCGTGCACAACTACTTCCGCGACAACGAGGTGTTCGACGATCCCTTCAGCTTGGGGCGCCCGCTCGTCGTGACCGAGTTCGGCGGGCTGTCGTTTCATATCCCCGAGCACAGCAGTTGGAACACCTCGTTTGGCTACGCGAGCTTCGATGCGATCGAGCAGTGGAGAAAGGCCGTGTGGGGACTGCTCGACCAGATGGATTCGCTGGAGCGCAAGGGCCTTTCAGGCTACGTCTACACCCAGCTCTGCGACGTCGAGCAGGAGACCAACGGCATCCTCACCTACGACCGCCGCGTGAACAAACTCGAGACCGTTCGACTCGAGGACCTTCACACCGACGACGAGGCCGATGAAGCGCGTGCGGTTGAAGAGGAAGACGATGACGGGGTTTCGGATGGGGAGACTTCGGAGAGCACGGAGCAGGCCCCGATCGAGGAGCTCGAACTGGGGCGCGCGGATGAGAAATCCGACGGTTCCCCAGCCCAGACTGAGGATGGGCCTGCTGAGAATGGCGCGGTTAGTCTTGAGACGTCTGTTGAAGATACGACAAATGTTAATAACTCAACAGATGAATTAGAATCCTCGACATCTGATCAGGATCAGGATGCCGACGATAAACCTTCCGATGACGACGAGCCAAAAGCCGACGGTGCCGAGACCTCGGAGGATACCGAGCAAGCGGTGGAATCCGATGCCTGCGAGGACTCCGAAGCAGCAGGGGATCAAGAAGCGCCCCCATCGAATGAGGAAGCAGATTCATCTGGCAATAAAGCCCGCTCCTGAGCTTGCGCATACGTAAACGGCGAGCCCCCGGCCATTTCTGGCCGGGGGCTCGCCGTTTTGATGCTTCGGGAGTTGAGCCCTCACGTGCTTGCCATGAGGGCATTTGCGTCACGCAGAAGGTGGCGCAAAACGCAGCCGCTACTTGTGGTAGAAGGTCCCACGCTCGAATTTGGGCTCGCAGCAGACGTTGATGCCGAGGTTTCGGTACGTGCGCTCGTCTGCGGCTGAGATGATCACGCTGAAGTACGCATCGCAGCCCTTGAGCTGGTAGCTCGCCTCGATGACCTTTTCCGCTTCGGGGTTCGTGGCGGAGCTGATGGACAGCGCGATGAGCGTCTCGTTGCTGTGCAGGCGCGGGTTCTTGCTGTGCAGATGCTCGGTCTTGAGGTGCCCGATAGGCTCGAGCGCCTGGTCGCTCACGACGTAGGTCTCCTTGTCGACGCCCGCGACGCGCTTGAGCGCGTTGAGCAGCAGCGACGATGCGGCGCCGAGCAGCTCGGAGGTCTTGCCGGTCACGACGGATCCGTCGGGCAGCACCATCGCGCCTGCCGGCTTGCCCGTCACCTCCTCCTTGAGCATGGCCGCAGCATGGGCGGGGTTGAAGTCTTTGTCGATGCCGACCTCGTTCATGAGGAGCTCGATCTTTGCAAGGTCAGACTCGCCGCTGCCCGTGCGTTTGATCTGCTCGGCCGTGCGGTAGTAGCGGCGGACGATCTCGTTTAGGGATGCCTCGCGGCAGACGTCGTCATCGCTGATGCAGTAGCCCACCATGTTAACGCCCATGTCCGTGGGGGACTGGTAGGGGCTTTCTCCCATGATGTGCTCCATCATCGCCTTGAGCACGGGGAAGGTCTCGACGTCGCGGTTGTAGTTGACCGTGACCTGGTTGTAGGCCTCCAGATGGAACGGGTCGATGATGTTGTTGTCGTCGAGGTCGGCGGTGGCAGCCTCGTAGGCGATGTTGACCGGGTGCTTGAGCGGCAGGTTCCAGACGGGGAAGGTCTCGAACTTGGCGTAGCCGGCCTTCACGCCGCGCTTGTTCTCGTGGTAGAGCTGCGACAGGCAGGTCGCGAGCTTGCCCGAGCCGGGGCCGGGGGCGGTCACGACGACGAGCGGGCGGCTCGTCTCGACGAACTGGTTCTTGCCAAAGCCCTCGTCGCTCACGACGTGCGCGATGTCGGTGGGGTAGTGCTCGATGATGTAGTGGCGGTACGACTTGATGCCCATGTGCTGCAGGCGGGTCTGGAACGCCTCGGCCTTGGGCTGGCCGGTGAAGTGCGTGATGCAGACGCTGCCAACGTACAGCCCGAGGCTCTGGAACGCGTCCATGAGCCTGAGCGCGTCCTCGTCGTAGGTGATGCCGATGTCGCTGCGGCGCTTGCCGTTCTCGATGTCCTCGGCGTTGATCGCGATGATGATCTCGACGTCGTCGGCCAGGCTCTTGAGCATGCGCACCTTCGTGTCGGGCTCGAAGCCGGGAAGGACGCGCGAGGCGTGGTAGTCGTCGAACAGCTTGCCGCCGAACTCGAGGTAGAGCTTGCCGCCAAACTGGTCGATGCGCTCGCGGATGCGCGAAGCCTGCATCTCGATGTACTTTTCGTTGTCAAAGCCGATTTTCATAGGTGGTTCCTTCGGTGCGCGAAGAGATGAATACAACCCCTGAATTATCACACATGCGGCTCGCATTGTTTCGATTGCGTTACACAATCACGCCAGAATTCCAAATGCGCAGCTCTCGGGCTCGAACCTGACTATAGGCGGGCTGCCTGTTCGTCTATCATGAGTCGCAGGTGATTTCTGCGGCAGCTGGTATCTGGCTGCCGCTCGTATACGACGGAGAAGACACGATGAACATAACCGTTTACTGCGGGTCGATGACCGGCAATGCCCCGGTGTACGTCGAGACCGCGCAGACGCTCGGCACCTGGATGGGCCAAAACGGGCACACGCTCGTCTTTGGCGGCGGGGGAGTTGGCCTCATGGGCGCGCTGTCCGATGCCGTGCTTGCGGCCGGCGGAAAAGCGCACGGGGTCATGCCCTCGTTTCTCGTGGAGCGGGAGGCATCGCGCTCCGGCCTGACGACGCTCGAGGTCACCGACAGCATGCCCGAGCGCAAGAACCGCATGATCGAGCTGGGCGATGCCTTCGTCGCGCTGCCGGGGGGTCCGGGCACGATCGAGGAGATCTCGGAGATCATGTCGCTCAAGAAGCTCGGGCGCGTCTCGGGGCCCTGCGTCCTGTTCAGCGTTGACGGGTACTACGACGAGCTCGCGGCAAGCTACGACAAGATGGTGGCGTGTGGGTTCGCGACCCCGGCCGAGCGTGCCAAGCTCTCCGTGGTCTCGACGCTTCCCGAGCTCGTGGAGGGCCTCACACGGGGAGAGGACGCCTGAGACCATGATGACGGCGGAGCAATACGAGCGCTGGAGTGCCTGGTGGCGTGCGCACGAGGGTGCGCTCAAGGCGCTGCTCGCTGTGAACAGGGGGCTCAGGTACCTCGGCTATCTCATGTACCCGCTGCTGCTCGTGCTCGTCGCCATTTTCGACCTGCCGTCGCTCCCCAAGCTCGTCGTCGTGCCATTGCTCGGCTTTCTCGTGGTAAGCGGGTTTCGCACCGCCTTTGACGCCCCGCGTCCCTACGAGCTCCTCGATATCGACCCGCTCATCAAGAAGACAACGGTCGGCCAGTCCATGCCGAGCCGTCACCTGTTCTCGATGACGATGATCGCCATGTGCTGGCTGTACTGGTGCGCCCCGGTCGGGGCGGCCTTGCTGCTGCTCTGCGTCGTTATGGGCTACATACGTGTGGTGGGCGGCGTGCACTTTCCGCGCGATGTCTTTGCCGGGGCGCTGGGCGGCATCATCCTCGGCCTGTCGTTCTGGATTATCTGAGCCGCGCTACTGCAGGGCGTCGATGAAGCGGTTGAGTGCCTGACGACCCTCGACATCCCACTTGAAGACGCCGCAATCTTCGAGCACCTTCGAAAACACGATGCCGACCTCCTCCTTGAGGATTTCCTCGGCGTTTTCCGGGGCGAGCTCGTGGTGGCGCGCGAGCACGTCGCGGGCCCAGGGCGCATGCGGTGCCGTGAGCTCGTCGTCCTCGAAATCCTCGCCCGCGAGCATCTTCTCGCCGACGCTTGCCAGCTCGCGCTGCAGGCGCGGCGGCAGTATGGCCATGCCCATGACCTCGATGAGGCCGATGTTCTCCTTCTTGATGTGCTGGAGCGCAGGTGCGGGGTGAAAGATGCCGAGTGGCCGCTCTTCGGTGGTGCGGTTGTTCCTGAGGGCCAGGTCGAGCTCGTAGTTGCCGCTGCGCGTGCGCGCGATGGGCGTGATCGTGCTGTGCTGCCCCTCCTCGTCGCGGGCGACGATTCCCACGCTCGTGTCGGAATAGGCGCGCCATACCTCGAGCACGTGGTCGGCTGCCGCGACGAGGGAAGCGGCGTCGTCGCTCTGCAGGCGGATGACGGTCACCGGCCACTTGATGATGCCGCAGGTCACCTTGGGATGCCCCGCCATCTCGAACCCGATGGCAGTGCGCGCCTGCTGCATGGGAAAGACGTAGTGGCCGCCTTGGAAGTGGTCGTGCGAGAGTATCGAGCCTCCCACGATGGGGAGGTCCGCATTCGAGCCGATGAAGTAATGCGGGAACAGCTTGATGAAGTCGAGCAGGCGCACGAAGGTGCCGTGGTCGACGTGCATGGGGCGATGCTCCTCGCTCATCGCGATGCAATGCTCGTTGAAGTAGGCGTAGGGGGAGTACTGCAGGCCCCACTGCTCGCCGCCCAAGATGAGCGGGACGATCCTGAGGTTGCGCCTGGCGGGGTGCGCGCCCAAGGGGCTTGTGGCCGGACGTCCCGGGTAGCCCTCGTTTTCCATGCAGAGCTGGCAGCGCGGGTACGTATCTCCCGAGACGTCATGCGCGGCGCGTGCGATGTCGCGGGGGTCCTTCTCGGGTTTGGAGAGGTTGATCGTGATCTCGAGCTCTCCCCACTGGGTGGGGGTGCGCCACTTGATGTCGTTGGCGATGGCCTTGCGGTGCACGTAGTCGACGTCTCCGCACAGCCGGTAGAACCACGACGTCGCCTGCTGCGGGTCCTTCGCGTGCAGTGACGCGAAGGTGCGGGCGATTTCGTGGGGCCGGGGCATGAGAAGGCTCATGATCCACCCGCGGATACCGTCGTCTCCGTCGCCGGTGAGCGGGACGACCCCATTGTCCTTTGCGACAGAGGCCAGCTCGTCCAAGACGGCATTCAAGTCGAAGCTCAGGTCGGACGACTCAATGGTGGGGATGCGGTCTGCCAGCGCGCCGTTGGCGGTGGATGCGTGCGTCTCGGGCCTGCCGCCGAGCGGGGCGCCTTGCTCGCCGATAGCGGCGATCACGGTGTTGTAGGCCCAGATTCGATCGCATTCGTCGATGAACCCGT
>CACZQA010000041.1 GCA_902783175.1 uncultured Coriobacteriaceae bacterium | reverse complement strand
GCTGGTCGGGGTGGTGCTCCTGCTCTGCATCATCGTGGTGAAGGCGTTCGCGCGTCAAAGATGACACGAGGGGCCGTGGGTATCGTGCCAGTTTGGTCCGGAGGGACACCCCGACCTGTCCCCTCAGGTCACCCTGTCCCCTCGGGTTATTGCGACGATACGGGCGAGGAAACGCGCTCTTTCAATCGAGATAGTATTACCATAGAGCCAGTGAAATGCGCGTCCCTCCGTGCACGCGTTTTGCCGCTGAAAATGCCTCGGGGGGGGGGGTGCTCATTGCGGGGCTACATTCTCGATAACGTCGACCGGGCGATGCGGGACGGTTGGATCCAAGTCTACTACCAGCCGGTGGTGATGGGCATGTCCCGCACGCTGTGTGGCGCCGAGGCGCTGGCCCGCTGGATCGACCCCGAGCGCGGCATGCTCGCCCCCGCCGAGTTCATCCCCGTGCTCGAGGAATCGGGCAAGATCTACGAGTTCGACCTCTACATCGTCGAGCAGATCTGCAAGGACTACCACCGCGTGACAGCCGCGGACGTGGACCTCGTCCCCGTCTCGTTCAACCTCTCCCGCGTCGACTTCCAGCACCCCGACCTGTTCGAGCGCATCGAGGAGCTGGTGCAACGCTACGAGGTCCCCCGCGACAAGCTCAACGTGGAGGTTACCGAAAGCGCGTTCGTCGCGGACATGGAGCTTTTAGGGCAGACGCTCGCCGCGTTCAGGCGCGGCGGCTACGAGATCTGGATGGACGACTTCGGCAGCGGCTACTCGTCGTTGGGCGTCCTGAAGGACTATACCTTCGACGAGATAAAGATCGACATGAGCTTCCTGTCGAGCAGCAGCGAGAAGTCCCGCATCATCATCGAGTCCACGGTGCGCATGGCGAAGGCCATCGGCGTGCGGACGCTCGCGGAGGGGGTCGAGACCGAGGAGCAGTACCAGTTCTTGCGCTCCATCGGATGCGAGAAGGTACAAGGCTACCTGTTCGGCAAGCCGATGCCGGGCAAGCTCGTGAGCCGCTTTTGCAGGGAGCAGGGAATCGCCACCGTCACGTCGCGCTGGCGCAACTACTATATCGCCCTGGGGCGCATCGACTACCTGACGGACGAGCCACTCGCCGTGGTGGAAGATGACGGTCGAACGCTCAAGATCCTGTTCGCGAACGAGCGCATCAGAGACATCTACAGCCGTGACGGCGTGACCGACCTGCACGACTGGGAGCGCAGACTCAATGCGCACGGAAGCCCCGTCCACAGCCTGCACCGCGATTTCGTCGACAACCAGTTGCACGAGGTCGGCGACACCCAGACGCTCACCTATCCTTCCGGCGGCCACTACATGCTCTTGACGGCGCAGGTGGTGGCGCGTTGCGAGAACCGCAGCATCTACCGCGCGAGCTTGCAGTACGTGCAGATCGACACCGAGGAGGAGAACCAACGCCGCGCCGATATGCTGCGCAACCTCTTCTATGTTTTCAGGGATGTCGCCCTCATCGATTTCTCCGACGACAGCGTGGAGGGACTCAAATCGTCGCTCTCAGACCAGCCCATCGGCAAGGTCGCGCGCGTCAAGGGGATTCAGCTGGTCTTCGACACGTGGACAACCGAGTTCGTGTACCCGGAGGACAGGGCCCGCTTCCGCGATTTTGCGAGGGCGGACACGTTCATCCGGCGTCTGAAGCGCTCTGCCGGGGGCATGCTCCACGGATACTTCCGCAGCAAGAACGTCGACGGCAGCTACACGTGGCTCCACCACGTCGTTATCTGCGTTCCCCGCACCAACTTCGAGCAGCTCCTGTACGCGACGGTGGAGACGGGTATGGACCTCGTCGCTTTCTACCGCGTCATAACGGGCGAGCGGGGAGGCGCCGCTGAGCTTGCGGGCTCTTTCGCAGCCAATGCCGCATCCGAGATCACCGACCACGCGCTGTGGCGGAGCCTGATCGAGGGCTCGTTCGTCAAGTACTTCTGGAAAGACCGTCAGCGTCGCTTCCTGGGCGTGAGCCAGAAGTTCCTCGAATTCTACGGCCTCGATTCCGAGCGCGACGTGCTCGGCAAGACCGACGAGGAGATGGGCTGGCATATTGACGCCGAGCCGTTCATGCAAGACGAGCTCGACGTGATCGAGCGCGGAAAGGTCATCAAGAACGTCAAGGGACGCTGCGTCGTCCGCGGCAGGGTCCACGACATCATCGTGAACAAGGTCCCCGTGTACCGCGACGGCAAGATCGTCGGATTGATCGGGCATTTCATCGATGCGGAAGACCTGGAGGAATCCGACGGGGACGCGATGCGCTTCTTGGTCGAAGACCCGGTCACGGGGGTTGCGAACACCCGCGGGTTCATCGAGGGGCTGAGCGGGTACCTCGAAGAGCTGTGGAGCGGGGGCGTCAGGTTCGCGGTGATGAGCGTGTTCGTGCGAGGATACGACGAGTTCATCAAGGTGTACGGCAGGAAGGCGGGCGATGTGCTGCTGGCAGTGGTGGCAGATGCCCTGCGCGGCGTGTTCTCTACCCATGCGGTGATCGGGCGCTTTGCGAACGGGCAGTTCTTCGTGCTGCAGCAGTACGAGTCGGAGCAAGAGGTCCACGACAGCGCCGAGCTCGTGCGCAGCAGCGTCCGCGGCATCCACAGGGCGGGGGAGTGGCCGTGCACCTGCGCGGCCGTGGTCAACGTGCACCTCGCGAAGGGTGGTGCGGGCAGCGACCGCCTCTTCGCGTCGATGCTGACGGGCCTCATCGACGCCATGCCGAAGGAGTAGCTAGCTGCGGCGATCACGTCGCCCACGCGAGATGTGTGGCACTGCCACGTCTTTCGCGCGCGAAGGGGCGTCGCGCCTTATGCGACGAGGGCGTTCAGAACCGCATCGATATCGGCGTCGAGCACGATGGAACGATCGCGAATCTCTTTTGGCGCGTAGGCCTCTCCGCGGTTGATGCAGGCGTACGTCGCCTGCTCGTTTTCCAAGGTCAGCCGCCAGAAGGGGTACTTGATGATGACGGGCGTGTTCATCCCCACCCCAAGCTCGAGATAGAGTACTTCGCCGTCTTTGTGGGATTCGAGGAAGCTGGAATAGCGCGCCGCGGCCTCGTGCCATCCGGCATCTTCGACGAAGGTGTCGTCAGCGCGCAGGTTCATGCTCATGGGGCGGCCGCACTTCGGGCAAATTGGCACGAGATCGCTGGGAACGCGCATGTCGCTCTGCTCTTCGACCATGCGCTTCACCACTTCGTAGTTGTCGTAGGTCGCGTTATGGCAGGGCCCACTGCATTGCCACAATCCGTAATCGCCCTGGGTGTAGAAGAGCCTGCTTTTGGGAAAGCCCGCGAGCTGGAATTGGTGGTCGACGTTGGTGGTGAGCACGAAGAAGTCCTTGTCCGTCAGCAGGGCGAGGAGCTTTTTGTATGTCTCCTTTGGCGCGGGCTCGTAGCGGTTGTGCCAGATGTAGCGGCTCCAGTAGGCCCAGCGCTCCTCGGGAGTCGCATACGGGTAGAAGCCCGCCGAGTACATGTCCCCAAATCCATACTTCTCGATGAAGTCTGGAAAGAGCCGTTGAAAACGCTCTCCCGCGTAGGTGAATCCCGCGGCGGTGGAAAGCCCTGCTCCCGCGCCAACGACAACGGCGCTGGCGTTGGCGATTGCCTCTTTCAGGCGCTCGGCTTCACTTTGATTTTGCTGGCTGGTCATGTGCTCTCCTGTACATCGAGGCGGCGTTGCTGTGCCTTGAGGCAACATCCGCGCACGTCGGGTGCTCCTCTGGCGGAGTCCCGACGCGCGCTTGCTGCCGATTTTACTTGCGGACGACGCTGATGCGCTCGTTGACGTGGCTGCCGGACTCGATTTCGTCTACGACGGCGATGGCGTAGTCGGCGTAGCTGATGATGGACTCGCCACGCTCGTTGAGCGTCAGTTCCTCGCCGCCGAGCAGGTAGGAACCGGTGCGCTCGCCATCGGCCTGGAAATCCGCCGCAGGAGAGATGTAGGTCCACTTGACGTCATCGCGCTTGCGCAGCTCTGCGAGCGCCTTTCCCATGGCGGTCGCCAGGGACTTGAAGGCGTCGGGGAAGTCGGGCGTGTCGACGAGCGCGGTCGTGTGCGAGGGGTCGACGTAGAGCGAGCCCGCCCCGCCGACGACAATCAGGCGCGTGTCGGAACCGGAAAGCACGTCGCACAGGTGCGCGAGCGTGGTGGAATGCTGGTCCAGCGTCTCGGGAGTCCAGGCGCCGAATGCATCGACGACGGCATCGAAGCCTGCCAGGTCCTTTGCGGTCAGGTCGAAGAGGTCCTTGACGACGGATGAGGTCGCGGCAGTGCGGTTCTCGGAGCGGACGAATGCCGTGACGTCGTTGCCGCGCTCGACCGCTTCCTTGACGATGAGGCGCCCTGCCTTGCCGTTTGCTGCGACGACTGCGATTTTCTTGGCCATGGTGAGTTCCTTTCTTCAGGCCGCGTCGTTTGCGCGGCTGCTCTTGTTGACACCTGGAATAGTAAGAACATGGCGTATAATAGGGAAGTAGGCACAATAAAGTGTGGTAGGTATCAAAAAGTAACTAATATCGATGAGCAGCAAGTATACACATGAAGGGCTTTGAAGATGGATGAATGCAAGATGACTCTCGAGTCGCTTCCCGTCTGTCCGGTCGAGACCACGCTCTCGCTCATCGGCAGCAAATGGCAGGTTCTCATCATCAGGGACCTGGTCGCCAATGGCACTATGCGATTCAAGGAACTACAGCGTTCCATCGGAAAGATCTCGCAGAAGGTGCTCACGTCCAACCTGCGCACGATGGAGGCGCAGGGACTCGTCCATCGCGAGGTGTTTGCCGAGGTGCCGCCGCGCGTGGAGTATTCACTCACAGAGCTGGG
>CACZQA010000040.1 GCA_902783175.1 uncultured Coriobacteriaceae bacterium | reverse complement strand
GTGCTGTCTGCGTGGCTGCGGCTGTGGTCGTGACAGACCGGCGAGGCATTGGCGATATTCGTGACAAACCGGAGAGCTGCTGACCATATTTGGTCAGAGCCTGACCGGTCTGTCACGTATACGGCCAGGAGCTGTCCAGCCTGTCACGCGGGCGAAGCCAAAGCCGGGCGGAGGTGCCCCTCCGCGCCACTTTCTCGCTTGCGCTGCGGCATCGTATAATTAAGCGAATGCTGCAGGGGAGCAGGGGAGGTTCCTATGGACATGCAAGGGGTTCAGACCATCAGCACGGTATGCGGTGGGTGTCACAACACCTGCCCGATGTTCGTTGACGTCGCCGAAGGACGCGTCATCAGGGCGCGCGGGGTGCCCGGAAACAAGCGTACAGGCGGCGCCCTCTGCTCGAAGGGGCTGGCCGCCGCGCAGATCGCGCACGACCCACGTCGCGTCCTGTATCCTATGCGCCGTGTGGGCGAGAAGGGCAGCGGCACGTTCGAGCGCGTTTCCTGGGAAGATGCCCTCGCGCTGCTCGCCGACCGCATCAAGAGCGCGCAAGCCGAGCATGGCGCTTCTTCTGTGCAGTTCATCCGCGGGCAGGCCTGCGGCTGGGGCTTTTCCTATGACATGACGCAGCGCCTCGCGCACTCGTTGCGCACCACTATCGGCATGGGCGCCTCCGAGTGCTTTGTCCCGCGTGCGGTCGCCGAGGGCATTACCTATGGCGGCATGCCCTCGTTTTGCGATTACGAGAACGTCGATCTAATGATCTTCTGGGGCAAGCAACCCGCATTCTCGTGTGCTCCCGCGCTTCGGAAGATCTACGATGCGCAGGAGCGTGGTGCACGCCTGGTGTGCATCGACCCGCTGCATTTCCACCTCTCGGCGCATGCCGACGAGTTCCTTCAGCCAGAGCCGGGGACCGACCTTGCGCTCATGCTCGCCATGATCTACGTGATAGTGAACGAGGGACTGTGGGACAGTGCGTTCGTCGACGCATACACCAACGACCCAGGCCTCGTGCAGCTTACTCGCCATGTAAACGGCGAAAACAAGCTGGGAATCGCCTACACGCCCGAGTGGGCGGAGCGTATCAGCGGCGTCGATGCCGGCAAGATCGCCGCGCTCGCGCGCGAGTACGCAACGACACCGCGCGCGTCGATCACCACGGGCCACGGGCTCGAAGGCAGGGTCAACGTCACGCAGACCTCGCGCGCCGTCGCGATCCTGCGCTCGATCACAGGACACCTGGACGCGCCCGGATGCGACCTGTTCACGCCGAAGAGCCCGCCGCGCAACCCTAACTTCACGTTCATCGACCATATCGTCCCAGACTATGCTCCCGAGCACCCGACCATGATGTTCCACGTTCCACCCGTCAATCCCGAGCAGTCTCGTTTTCCGCTGCTGTTCGGCGGGCAGGGGCTCCTCTCGACGCCCGACGCGCTGCGCCTCATGCACGAGGGGAAAGTCGCCGTGAGCATCGTGCAGGGGGCGAATCCCGTGGCAACGCAGCCGCAGCCCGACGTCACGTCTGCCGCGTTTCGAAACGTGGGGTTCCTGTGCGTGGTCGACCCGTACATGGGGGAGACCGCACGGCTCGCCGACCTGGTCCTGCCCGCCGCGACGTATCTCGAGAGAACGGAGCCCGAGTGGTTCAAGTCGGACTCGTGGTACCCAGAGCTCACGCTACGCCAGAAGTGCGTGCAGGTGGGCGAGGCAAAACCCGACACCCAGATCATGACCGAGCTTGGGCGCGCACTCGGTCTTTTAGAGGAGTTTCCCTCCGAAGACATCGCCTACTACATCGACGAAGACCTCAGGCCATCTCATATCACGTTCGAGCAGCTGAAAGAGCATCCCCACGGGCTGGTCTACGGCACGATCGAGTGCCGCAAGTACGAGCAGTCGGTTTTCCGCGCGCCGGGTGGGAAAGTGAACATCTGGTCTGAGGTCCTGGCCGAGCACGGGTTCGACCCGCTTCCCAACTGGGAGGAGAGCTCGGAATCGCCGCGTTCGAAGCCCGAGCTTGCGCGGGAGTACCCATATGTCGTCTTCACCGGCAGGTCGGGTCCCATGTACGTGCACGAGCAGCGGCGCACCATCCCCTGGCTGCGCGAGATGCAGCCCCGCGGTCGTGCACTGGTCAACACGGCGCGTGCGCGCGAGCTCGGCCTTGGCGATGACGACTGGGTCCGCATCACCTCGCCGCGCGGCTCCATCGACATTCAGGTCGAGGTGTCGCCGGTGCTCAAGCCCGATT
>CACZQA010000039.1 GCA_902783175.1 uncultured Coriobacteriaceae bacterium | reverse complement strand
TCTCGTCGCCGACCTCGCGGAGCTTGTGCATGGCCGGCAGGCACAGGTCGCGGTAGGCAAACGCCTCCTGCGCCCAGTCACCCGACGCGCCTGCCTGCTTGCGCGCCGTGCCCAGCTCGTGGATGGCGACAGACATGCGGTCCGCTCCGTCCGAGAGCTTCTCCAACAGCTTGGTCTCGGCAGCGTTGCTGACGCCCAGCTGCTGCTTTGACAGGGCCGCCTGCGCGACGACGTTGCCGTACTCGATGACCGCGGGCAAGATCTGCTGCTGCGCCATGTCGAGCATGGTGCGCGCCTCGATGTTGATGATCTTGGCGTAGTGCTCCATCTCGACCTCGTAGCGGGCATTCATCTCCGCCGGGTTGAGCACGTCGAACTCGTCGAGCAGGTCGATGTTTTTCTGCTGCGCGTACGCGCCGATGGCATCGGGCGTGTTCGCGTTGTTGGCAAGCCCACGGCGCGCGGCCTCTTTGGGCCATTCGTCGCTGTAGCCGTCGCCGTTGAAGATGATGCGCGCATGCTCGTTGAAGACATCGCGGCAGATGGCGATCGCCTCGGCCTCGACGTCGTCGCAGCCCTCGAGGCGCTCGGCGTATCCCTTGAAGCTCTTCGCGACCGCCGTATTGATGGCGGTGTTGCACGACGAGAGATTCACCGAAGAGCCCGGCATGCGGAACTCGAAGCGATTGCCCGTGAAGGCGAACGGGGACGTGCGGTTGCGGTCGGTGCTGTCCTGGTTGAGACTCGGCAGGACATCTGAGCCCAGGTTCATCTTCTTGCCCGCATGCGTTTCGGGGTCCTTGCCCGCCGCGATGGCCTCGACGATGCCCTCGAGCTCGGAGCCCAGGAAGATGGACATGATGGCCGGCGGCGCCTCGGAGCCGCCCAGACGGTGGTCGTTGCCGGCAGACGCCGTGGTCGCGCGCAGCAGCTCCTGGTAGTCGTCGACGGCCTGGATGACGGCGGCGAGCGTCAGCAGAAAGATCGTGTTGTGGGCGGGGTCATCGCCCGGGTTGAGCAGGTTGAGCCCCGGCGCGGCGATGGACCAGTTGTTGTGCTTGCCCGAGCCGTTGATGCCGTCGAAGGGCTTTTCGCGGATGAGGCAGTACAGCCCGTGGTGCGGCGCACAGGTGCGCAGTGTCTCCATGGTGAGCAGGTTGTTGTCGACCGCCGTGGTCGAACGCGAGAAGATCGGCGCGAGCTCGTGCTGCGCGGGCGCGACCTCGTTGTGCTTGGTCCGGGCATCAACGCCCAGGCGCCACAGCCGGTCGTCGACCTCTTTCATGAAATCGCTGACCGTCTCGCGGACGGCGCCGAAGTAATGCTCCTCGAGCTCCTGGCCCTTGGCGGGGTGCGCGCCGAACAGCGTGCGGCCGCACAAGATGAGGTCGGGGCGCTTGCGGTAGTCGTCGAGCGTGATGAGGAAGTACTCCTGCTCGGCACCGACGGTCGTCACGACCTGCGGCACATCGATCCCGAAGCACTTGAGCACGCGCTTGGCCTGCTCGGACAGGCACTTCATCGAGCGCAGCAGCGGCGTCTTTTTGTCCAGCGCCTCGCCGTTGTAGGAGATGAACGCCGTCGGGATGCACAAGACCTCGTCTTTGATGAAGGCATAGCTCGTCGGGTCCCACGCTGTGTAGCCACGTGCCTCTGCCGTTTCGCGCAAGCCACCCGACGGGAACGACGATGCGTCAGGCTCGCCCTGGATGAGTTCTTTGCCGGAAAACGATGTGATCGCGGTACCGTCTCCCATGGGGTCGATGAACGCATCGTGTTTCTCGGAGGTGAGACCCGTCAGCGGCTGGAACCAGTGCGTGTAGTGCGTCGCGCCGTTCTCGACCGCCCAGTCCTTCATCGCATGCGCGACCGAATTGGCCACGTCCTCGTCGAGCTGCGTGCCGTTTTGGATGGTCTCGTGCAGGCTCTTGTAGATGGGCTTCGGCAAGCGGCTACGCATGACCTTGTCGTTGAAGACAAGGCTCCCGTAGATCTTGCTGATGTCTTCTGCCATATAGAAGGCTCCTTAGTTCTTCTCGGCTGTCTGTTTGAAAGCACGCACACACTTTACCGCTTGGAAAGCGCGAGACGGGCGGCATGCCCGCACCTGTGCCCAAATGCGCAAAGAAACCAATGAATGTCATTTGCCAGCAGGCCCAAACGCCGTCTCGGCCATCTGCTAGAGTGCAAGACCGTCATTCCGTAAAGCAAGAAGGGGCCCTCATGGCATCCGACCAAATCGTCATCAAGGGTGCGCGGCAGCACAACCTGAAAAACATCGATCTTTCGATTCCCCGCGACAAGCTCATCGTCTTCACGGGGCTGTCCGGTTCCGGCAAGTCGTCTCTGGCCTTCGACACCATCTACGCGGAGGGGCAGCGCCGCTACGTCGAGTCGCTCTCGTCGTACGCACGCCAGTTCCTCGGGCAGATGGAAAAGCCCGACGTCGACTCCATCGACGGCCTGTCCCCCGCCGTCTCCATCGACCAGAAGACGACGAGCAAAAACCCACGCTCAACCGTCGCGACCGTGACGGAGATCTACGACTACCTGCGCCTGCTCTACGCGCGCGTCGGCGTGCCGCACTGCCCCGTGTGCGGCCGCGTCATCGAGAAGCAAACGGCCGACCAGGTAGCGGACAAGGTCATGGCGCACGGCTCCGAGGGCGACAAGCTCATGATCATGGCCCCGCTCGTCTCGGGCAAGAAAGGCGAGTTCGTCCAGACCTTCAAAGACCTTGCCAAAGAGGGCTTCTCGCGCGTGCGCGTCGACGGCGAGGTGCACCGCCTGGACGAAGAGCTCAAGCTCGACAAGAAGTACAAGCACAACATCGAGGTCATCGTCGACCGAATCGTGCTCAAGGAGAAATCGCTCGCGCGCCTCGTCGAGGCCATCGAGACGGCAACGGCGCTCGCCAAGGGCAACGTGATCGTCAAGAACCTCTCCGAAGACGAGAACCTCGAGGTGGAGAGCACGCAAGGCGCAAAGGCAGCGGCCGGAATCGCCAACGAGTACTCCTTCAGCCTCGCGCTCGCCTGCCCCGACCACGACTACTCGCTCGACGAGCTCGACCCGCGCGACTTCTCCTTCAACGCCCCCTACGGCGCCTGCCCCGACTGCCTGGGCCTGGGCTTCAGGCAGGGCGTCGACCCCGACCTCGTCGTCCCCGACAAGTCGCTGAGCGTCGCCGAGGGGGCCATCGCGCTGTGGAGCCCCTCGTCCAACTACTACCCGCAGATGTACGCCGCCGTGTGCAAGGAGGTCGGCGCATCGGTCGACACGCCGTGGGAGGA
>CACZQA010000038.1 GCA_902783175.1 uncultured Coriobacteriaceae bacterium | reverse complement strand
TGTCCTTGTCGCCGATCTGCCTTCTGAAGTGCAGACAGTTGTTATCTTTCACCCTGGTGGATAGAATCAAATCATTTCGCCGTATGAAGAGAACCTAATGTATTCTTACCAAGCTGTACAAACGCTTGTTTTCAGTAGTCTGGAAGGATTGTTTTGGCGATGGGACGCGACTCGTCTGTATGCTTCTCTGAGTTGATGCACGGACGAAACAACAACCTCAACATTATTCGTTTTTTTGCTGCACTTGCGGTGATTTGGTCTCACTCGCTCGCTCTCACCTTGGGGGCGGACAACCCCGGATCGTTCCTCGATCATTGGACAGACGGCAGGCTCAGCATAGGCGGCTTCGCTGTCGCGATCTTTTTCTTTTATGGAGGAATACTTATTGCAAAAAGTTGTGAACATCACAGCGGGGCTCGTTCATTTTTTGCAATAAGGTCGAAGAGGATTTTCCCGCAGCTTGCAACGGTTGTGCTCCTCTGCACGTTTGTCATGGGGCCACTGATTACTGAGCTGCCCGTAGCAAGCTACTTTTCTAACCCCGGAACATACGCGTACTTGCTGAATGCTGTATTGGTGCTTGTCCACCCGCTTCCCGGGGTTTTCGCCTCAAATCCCTATCCTGATGTTGTTAACGGCGCGCTTTGGACATTACCCGTCGAATACGCGTGCTATGTTCTGTGCTTCGTCGTGTTTCTCGCAACTCGATTCCGAAAGAAGGGCACGACGACAGTTACTGTGCTCATGCTCGTCGCCTGCCTTGCGTTTCTTGTCTGTTCGAACCTCGCGATGCTGAGCGTAGTTCGCGCCGTAATGGAATTTGTCCTGGGCATGCTCGTCTGGACTTGGCGAGATTCCATCCCGGTGTCGAAGGCATGTGGCCTTGGCTCGATTCTCCTGATGGCTGCCTTGCTATATTTCGGGCTCGATCTTCTTGCGATGATTGTGTGCTTTCCATATGCGCTCCTCTGGCTGGGGTGGGGAACAAGGCATAAGATTGCAAATTTCGCAAATGGGGCCGACCTTTCTTACGGAACCTACCTATGGGGCTTCCCAGTACAGCAGTTGCTCTGCTTTTTGTGGCAGGATGAAATGAGCTGGGTGGCAAACGCTTGTCTCGCGTGCCTTGTTGCAGTCCCCGCCGGGTACCTCAATTATCGCTTGATAGACAAGGGGATAATTGCCGTCGCGACAAAGCGGATAGCGTTACGTCGCGAGAAGAAGTCTGCTGCTGGTAGCGATGCGCACTAGTGAACGGCGTTCGTCCGGCAGGCTTTTCGAATACGTCGGAGTGCTCGTCCATACAGTCGGCAGCGATATCCAGGGCCTTTGGTGCGTCCCGTGCGGGCTGAATGACAACCCGTGGTTTGTTGTTATGAGACGGCAACAGGTCTACGGGTTCTGTTCGCTTCTGCTGCCACACGAGAGAAATAGTTCTTTGCCTCAGCCAGGCCTATCGTCAGTGTCCCATCCGAATTGTTTGAGGAATTTGGCGTAAATGGCGCTGCGCTCGTGACGCCTATCTGCTAGCAGTTGCTAAATCAAATTGAGTTAAAAAACACCGCGAAATTTAACTCAATCGGATGGAAATGCAGCGATTGAGTCCATTTTCGACTCCATTTGAGACGACGTATGCGCCGGAGGATGCCGGCGTGTTCCTCCGCGTCATAACGAGCGACGCACGCGGCCCCTCGTGCCATGCGTCGCCGGCATCACCGTTTTTTCGCCAACATCCCCTTGGCCAGAGCGGCAACGAACCCTTGCCGTTGCTTCTCGTAGGGCTTGCCGCCCAGGAAAAGCTGCTCGACCTTGATTCTTCCGAGCTCTTCTTTTGGCACGTCGTAGGGGCTTTCGGAGAGGATGACCATGTCGGCGATCTTTCCCGCCTCAAGAGAGCCGCGCTCGCCCTCGTCGAAGGTCGTCCAGTAGCCGTTGTACGTGCACATCCGCAGGGCCTCTTGCGCGCTCAACGCCTGTGCGGGGTTCGAGTGGTTGCACGCCCGCTCCATCCACAAGATGGGGTCGGGGTCCGTGCACGGCGCGTCCGAGCCTGCCGACATCACGATGCCCGCATCTGCGATGCTGCGCAGCGGGTTCAGGTGCCCCGCACGCTCGTCTCCCAGCAGCCGCTGCAGGTAGGAGTCCGGCTCCTGCGGCCAGTCGATAAACGACGTCTGCATGGGGAACTGGATACCGTACTCGGCGCAGATCTCGAGCCCCGCCTTGGTGGGCAGGCAGTCGTGGATGATGCCGTGGCGGTGGTCTTTGCGCGGAAAGTCGTCAAGCGCCGCCTTGAGGGCGCGAGTCGCCTGGTCGAACGCCCTGTCGCCAATCGCGTGCATCTCGATCTGCAGTCCCGCGCGGTTTGCAGCCTTGCAGAACTCCGCAACCTGCTCGTCGCTGTAGTACAGCACGCCGCAGTTGTCGCCGGTGCCCGCATACGGCTCGTTGAGCGCCGCGTCTGCAGAGCCAAAGCACCCGTCCAGCGCGCAGGCAAAGCAGCCCCCGATGCGGGGCAGCCCGCGCCTCTTCGCAACCGATATGTCCATGGACTGGGGGAAGACGCGCACCTGGAACCCGCTTTGCGCGCTGCGCGACAGCCAGACCTCCAGCGAGATGTCCAGATCGCCGGAAAAGCCCACGCCGCTCACCGTGTGCACCATGCCGATGCCGCGCGCCGCCAGATAGTCCATCGTACGCTGCACGTTGCGCACGAGCTTGGGTATGGAGATGGACGAGGTGATGAAGTCCGAGACGGCAAAGAACGCCTCCTGGTTCATCTCGCCCGTGTCCGGGTGGTACCCGCGCAGCTCCGACACCTTGCCTCTCACCTTCTCGAGCAGGGCGGAGTTGACGATGCAGGCGTGCCCGTCGTATTTGACGAGCATGAGCGGCTTGTCGGGGCAGGCGTCGTCGAGCTCGCCTCTCGAGACGAGCCTGCCATCTGCAACCGAGTACGGGGACGCGCCAAACGCGATGAGCGTCTTGTCGTCCGAGTGCGCGGCAAACTCCCTCACGCGCTCGACGATCTCTGCGTTGGAGCGCGCGTCCATGACGTTGAGGCCCGCGTTGAAGGTCGCGAAGCTCGCCATGTGCTGGTGCGTGTCGACGAAGCTCGGGCACAGCGCCTTGCTGCCGAGCTCGACTCTCCGCCAACCCGCGTACTGCGTCGGCAGCTCGTTGCCCACGTAGCAGATGCGCCCGCCGTCCTCGACGAGGTATCTGGCGACGCTGTCGTCTTTGTCCACCGTCAACACGGTGCCTTCGTACACGGTACCCATGCCTGCCTCCGTCTCTGCATCCAGCGTGCGGTCGTTCGCCCGTCAGGTGCTCCGCTGCCCGTTGCCGTTTCCCGCGCTGCCGCCTATGCCGCCTCGATGCGGGCAAATTCCTCCTCGGGCGCGTTGCCGACCAGCTGGTGGCGTGCATACGCCGCAAAGTAGATAGCCCCCGCTGCCAACACCGCAAGCGCGGCGATGGCAGATGTTGTGTAGGTCACAAACGTCGAGACGATCGCGACGCACGAGAGAACGAAGCCGATCCACGTGGTGACGGTCCCGCCGGGGGTGCGGTACCCGCGCCTCATCTGGGGCTCGCGCCGCCGCAGCACGATGTGCGACAGGTCCATCATCGCGTACGATACGCAGGCGCCGAACACGGCCATGTCGATGAGCGCGTCTCCGTTGCGGACGACCACCACGAGCGCAAAGCCGATGACCCCGATGACGATGAGCGCGAGCGCTGGGGTCTTGCGCTTGCCCGTGACGGCGAGCCGGTCGGGCAGGTACCCCGCGCGCGACAGGGCGAACATCTGGCGTGAGCCGGCGTAGATGAGCGAGAAGAACGAGGCGACGAGCCCGAAGAGCCCGGCGACGTTCACGAACAGGCCCAAGGCGGGCTGCCCGGCGCGCTCGAGAACGTCGACGAGCGGCGCGGTGGACTGCCCCATGAAATCCGCCCCCGTGTTGCCCGCGGCAAGGAAGAGCACCGCCATGCCGGTGAGCACGAGAACGGCCATCGCGCCGATGATGGCGCGCGGGACGTCCTTGCGGGGGTCGCGTGCCTCCTCGGA
>CACZQA010000037.1 GCA_902783175.1 uncultured Coriobacteriaceae bacterium | reverse complement strand
GCGCGCAAGCAGGCGGCGCCGCGCTTCTGCGCCCAGCTTGCCGAAGCCGTCCACGAGCTTTCGATGGAAGGCGCCTCGTTCGAGTTCTCGTTCGAGGAGCTTCCCGAGGCGCGGTGGACCGATGCCGGTTCGGAGGCCGTCGAGCTCCTGTACCGCCCCGCACCCGCCGCGAGCGCACGTCCGCTTGGGCGCATCGCCTCGGGCGGCGAGCTCTCCCGCATCCTGCTTGCGCTCGAGTGCATCTACCACGGCACCGACGCTGCGGCAGAGCGTGACCGCACGATCGTGTTCGACGAGGTCGACCAGGGCATCGGCGGCGCGACGGGCTCTGCGGTCGCCCGCAGGATCGCCCAGCTCGCCCGCCATGCGCAGGTCATCGTCGTCACCCATCTGCCGCAGGTCGCCGCGCTCGCAGACGAGCACTACGTCGTCTCCAAGCAGACGGGTGCCGACTTGCCCGTCACGCGCGTGGAAAAGGTCACGGGGGAGAAGCGCGTGCGCGAGATTGCGCGCATGCTCGCCGGCACGCTCGATGAGACGGCCCTCGACCACGCCCGCTCGCTTCTGGCGGGAGCCGACGTCCGATGAGTGCTGCTGCCTACCGCGCGCTTGCCGCCGGAGAGGTGGCAATCGTCCCGACTGACACGGTCTACGGCCTGGCGGCGCTGCCCGGTTCCGGCGGCTACGAGAAGATCTTCGAGCTCAAGCAGCGTCCAGCGGGCCAGGTGCTCCCGTGGCTCGTGCCGGGTGCCGATGCGCTCGACACGTACGCTGCCGAGGCAAGCCCTGCGGCTCGGCGCCTCGCACGGCGCTTCTGGCCCGGCGCGCTCACGATCGTCGTGCGCGCATCGAAGCGCGCCCAGGAGCTCGGGTCGGTCGCGCCAGACGGCACCGTCGCGCTGCGCTGCCCCGACGAGCCCACGTGTCTGAACCTGCTCGAGCGCCTCGGCAAGCCGTTGTGCTGCACGAGCGCGAACCTCCACGGCGCGCCGGCGGTGTCGAGACGCGCGGAGCTGGACCCGTCGTTTGCGGACGTCGCGGGCTTTGGCGAGCTTCCGGATTGCTGTCGGGGCGGGAAGGCGTCGACGATCGTCGATTGCACGGGGGAAACACCGCAGATTCTGCGCGAGGGCCCGATTCCCGAGCAGCTCGTGCGCGAAGCTGCCGGCATCGATGCTACACTCGAACGGTAAGCAAAAAAGACGAGAGGGGCTGACATGGGAAGTCTGCGCATCGCAGTAGGGAGCGACCACGGCGGGTTCGAGCAGAAGGAGCAGATCGCAAAGCGCCTGACTGCCGAGGGCTACGAGGTCACCGACTTCGGCTGTCCGTCTACGGAAAGCGTCGACTACCCGGATTATGCTGCCCCCGTCGCGCAGGCCATCGCACGCGGCGATGCGGATTTCGGCATCCTCGTGTGCGGCACGGGCATTGGCATGATGCTCGCCGCCAACAAGGTCAAGGGGATCCGCGCGGCAAACGTCACGTCCGTCGAATTCGCCCATCTCGCGCGCGAGCACAACAACGCCAACGTCGTGACGCTGTCCGGGCGCTTCGTCGACCCCGAGCTCAACTGGCAGATCGTCCAGGAGTTCCTCAAGACGGAATTTGCCGGTGGACGCCACGAGCGGCGCGTCGCCAAGATCATGGCGCTCGAGGGCTAGCCCGAGCGCGTTTCGAGGGTCTATTCGAGGCTCGATGCCCGCGGCTGCTTTGCATCCGTTCGCCAGAAAAAAATCGTTCAAATTCTGATGAGGGGATTGAGCAAAACGAATCGACCGCTATTATTGTCTAGGTTTGAACAGAGGGCCGCATTGCGACTGGGGATTTTACAAATATGGTTCTAGCGATCGTTCTGGGGATTGTTGCTGGCATCGCTAGCTTTGCTCCGTTATATGTTGGCCTGAAGCGTTCTCGTACGATGGACGCGCAATCGTCTGCAATCGGGTATCTTTCGCCTTTGCTGCTGATGGCCGCTGCCTCGATTGTCGTTCTCGTGATTTGCACGGCTCTATGCATCGTTGTGGCACGTTCCATGGCGCTGCCTTTTGTCGTTTCCGAGGCCGCCGCGCTCATCGTGTGCGCGCTTGGCTTTGGAATCGTGCGTATTGTTAGGAATAGATAGGAGAGGAAGAACGCGTGAGTGATGTGAATCCACTGCAAATGCTCCAGACCCCCGGGGCTGGCGGCGAGACTCCGCTCGAGGAGTTGCAGGGGTCGTTTGACCCGACGTACCTTGCCGGCTTCTTTGGCACGGGCCTGACGCAGTACATCTTCTGGATGATTGTCTGCGTCATTCTTACGTTGGTGGTCGTCTTGGTCGGCGGCAAGCGCCTGACGCTCATCCCGACCGACAAGTTCGCCAACATGGTCGACTACGGCTACGACGCCATCCGCCGCAACATGGGCGAGAATGCGATCGGCGAGGGCTACGAGAAGCACATGCCCCTCATCGCGACCATGTTCTTCTTCATCTTGATCTCCAACTTCGTCGGTCTGATCCCCGGATTCAAGACCCCGACGGGTACCCTGAGCGTCACCTGGGCTCTGTCCACGGTCTCGTTCTTCTACTTCAACTGGCAGGGCATCAAGGCCCGCGGCGGCTGGGGCTACATCAAGTCCATCGCCCCGTCCGGACTTCCCAAGGTCATGGTGCCGGTCATCTGGTTCTTCGAGCTCATCTCGCTCATGCTCCGCTGGCTGACGCTTGCAGTCCGACTTTACGGCAACATGTTCGCGGGCCACATGGTCCTCGGCATCTTCGCCCTCATGACGAGCGTCTTCATCCAGGGCATGATCATGAGCGGCAACGTCTTGTTCGGCCTGCCGCCCATCGCGTGGATGCTGTTCCTGATTGCGATGTACGCTCTCGAGTGCTTGGTCGCGTTCCTGCAAGCGTACGTCTTCGCCATCCTGACGTCCGTCTACATCGGTGGCGCCATCTCCACGCACTAACCAAGGTTTCGGTTACTCAGCCGGTCCGGATGTCCGGCTAGTACATAGAGTAAGGAAGGATCGCGGAAAAGGTCCGCTGTCCGTCTCTGAAGGAGGATCACAAGTGGAAACGACTCTCATCATCTCGGCCCTGAAACTTGTCGGCTATGGTCTCGGCACCATTGGTCCAGGCGTCGGCATCGGCCTCGCAGCCTACGGCTGCTGCGTTGGCTCCGCACGTCAGCCCGAGCTCGCAGGCCGCCTCTTCACCGACTTCATCATCGGTGCTGCACTTGCTGAGGCACTTGCACTTATCGGCTTCGTTCTCGCCTTCATCCTTTAATCAGGGCACATCACTACGTGAAACATGCCCAAGTTAAAGGAGGTTGGTAAGTGAAAGCGTCATTTAAAAAGCTAGCGGCTCGTACGGGTGCTGTAGCAGCACTTGCTAGCAGCATGGCTTTCGCGCTTCCTGCTTTTGCGTTTGCAGCTGAGAAGAAGACCTCTGGCATTGCGGCAATCCTGCCGACCATGGACGAGTTCATCCCGATGGTCGTCGCCTTCCTCATCCTGCTGGCGATTCTCGCCAAATGGGGTTGGCCTATGTTCGACAAGGTTCTGGTCAAGCGTGAGAACACGATCAGGGCTGCCCTTGAGCAGGCCGAGGAGAACCGCATCGAGAGCGAGCGCGTCCTGAAGGAATACCAGGACCGTCTCATCGACGCCCGCGAAGAGGCATCGACGATCGTCTCCGAGGCAAAGCAGCAGGCTGAGGCCCAGCGCGCCGAGATCACCTCGCGTGCGCAGGACGAGGCGGATCGCATCATCGCCAAGGCACGCGAGACCATCAAGACCGAGCAGCAGGCCGCTCGCGGCGAGCTGCAGGCCTCGGTTGCTGACATTGCGGTCGCAGCGATGGCAAAGGTCGTCGAGGAGGACTTCTCCGACGCCGATCATCGCAGGCTCATTGAGCGCAGCATTGAAGAGGTAGGTAACCTCAATGCCTAAAAACCGTATGCTCATCAAGAAAGAGGTTTCGACGTATGCCCAGGTGCTGCTCGACGCAGCACGTCAAGCGGGCAGGCAGTACGAGATCTCTGCACAGCTCGAGGAAATGAAGAAGGTCGTTCGCATGAGCCCGGGTTTTGCCGAGGTTCTGCGCGACACCTCGCTTCCGGAAGCTACGCGCAGTGAGATTATCGGCGAGGCGTTCAAGGAATTCGACCCTGACATGATCAAGTTCGTCACGGTCATGGCAGACAGGGGAGAAATCGCTCTTCTTCCGCAGGTAGCCGCGGAATACGACCGCGAGCTGCAAGAAGAGGACAACGTCGTCATCTTGGACGTTGCCACGGTAATACCGCTCGATGACGAGCTGCGTGAGAAGATCAAGGCAAAGTTTGGTGCCCAGTTCGGCAAGGAGATCGCACTGCGCGAGCATGTGGACTCCTGGTTGCTGGGCGGCATGAACGTGAGAGCAAACGGCAAGCGTATCGACTGCTGCACGGCAACGCGTCTAGACAAGATGCGCGTCGCGCTCTCTGATGTTACGACTGGAGGTGAGAGGTAAATGGCGGAAATTACCGCTAGCGCTATCGACGAGATTCTGCGTCAGAAGCTCGAAGGGCTCGAGACCAACGTCGAGACCCGCGAGTTCGGTTATGTAATTCAGATTGGCGACGGTATTGCACGTGTCAACGGTCTGAAGAACGCCATGGCTGGCGAGTTGCTGGAGTTCGTCGCGTCCGATGGGCGCACCGTCTACGGCCTTGCACAGAACCTTGAAGAAGACGAAGTCGGCGCCGTATTGCTCGGCGATTCCGACGCTATCAAAGAGAACGACGAGGTCCATACCACGGGCCGTGTCGTCGAGGTTCCCTGCGGCAAGAACTTCCTTGGCCGCGTCGTGAACCCGCTGGGTATGCCGCTCGACGGCAAGGGCCAGATCGAGGCAGACGGCTACCGTCCTGTCGAGTTCCGTGCTCCTGGCGTTATCGAGCGCAAACCTGTCCATGAGCCTGTCCAGACCGGTCTTATTGCAATCGACGCAATGATTCCGATTGGACGTGGCCAGCGCGAGTTGATCATTGGTGACCGTCAGACGGGCAAGACCGCCATCGGCGTCGACACCATCATCAACCAAAAGGGCAAGGACATGATCTGCATCTATGTCGCCATCGGCCAGAAGGCCTCCACGGTTGCTAACGTGGTCGAGGCCCTCGAGCAGCATGGCGCCATGGAGTACACGATCGTCGTCTCCGCTCCTGCATCCACGTCCGCACCGCTGCAGTACATCGCGCCGATGGCCGGTGCTGCAATGGGCGAGTACTTCATGTACAACGGCGAGAACGGCGAGCCGGCGTCGGCCACCAACCCTGGCCGCCATGTCCTGTGCGTCTACGACGACTTGAGCAAGCAAGCCGTCGCTTACCGCCAGATGTCGCTGACCCTTCGTCGCCCGCCGGGACGCGAAGCATATCCTGGCGACGTCTTCTACCTGCATTCCCGTTTGCTGGAGCGCGCAGTCAAGCTCTCCGACAAGAACGGCGCTGGTTCGCTGACGGCTCTGCCGATCATCGAGACCCAGGGCGGCGACGTCTCCGCATACATCCCGACGAACGTCATTTCCATTACCGATGGCCAGATCTTCTTGCAGACCGACCTGTTCCTGCAGGGCCAGCGCCCCGCAGTCAACGTCGGCATCTCCGTCTCCCGAGTCGGTGGCTCTGCACAGGTCAAGGCTATGAAGCAGGTTGCTGGTACGCTGCGTCTGGACCTCGCGTCCTACCGCGAGCTGCAGGCTTTCTCCCAGTTCGGTTCCGATCTGGACAAGGCCACCCAGCAAGAGCTCAACCGCGGCGCTCGCATGACCGAGCTGCTCAAGCAGGGCCGTTACGCGGCTATGGACGTCGAAGACCAGGTCGTCGCCATCTTCGCAGGTGACAACGGCTTCCTCGACGACATGCCGGTTCGTGACACGCTCCGCTTCCGCGACGGTCTCGTGGAGTACATGCACACCGTTCGTGCAGACCTCAAGCAGCGCATCGCTACCGAGGGTGCTCTCAACGACGCCATCAAGAACGAGCTCATGGAGGCCATCACCGCCTTTAAGTCCTCCTTCATCATCGGGAAGAAATAGAGGTAGTCGATGCCAAATCTCCGCGACATTAAACGACGCATCAGCTCGGTCCAAAACACCAAGCAGATCACGCGCACAATGGAAATGGTCGCAACGGCAAAGATCAGGCATGCCACTGAGCGCATCGTCGCCGCGACGCCTTACGCAGAAACCATGCGCAAGACGCTCGCCGACGTTGCGTCCCAGTCAACCTACATCGACAATCCGTTGCTTATGGAGCATGAAGTCAAGAAGAACGCTCTTGCCATTGTCATCGTGTCTGATCGCGGGCTCGCCGGAGGTTTCAACAGCAACGTGTTTCGCATGGTTGAGCACTACATCGCTGCGAACTCGAAGGCTGACATCAAGACTGACGTGATTATCTGCGGCAAGAAGGCGAACGGGTATTTCCGTTACCGCCACATCGAGCCAGTGCTGGCCTATTCGGACCTGTCCGCTGACCCGACTCTTGCCCAGGCACGTGAGATTTCGTCTTATGTCCGTGCCCGGTATCTTGAGGGCACTGCCGACGAGGTAAAGGTTTTCTATAACCACGCACGCAATGCTGCTGACCAAGACCTGCGTGAAGAGCAGATCCTCCCCATCGAGGCAACTGCTCTTGACTCTGAGTCGAGCTCGCAGCAGGAGGCAGAGCTTTCCGAGGAAGAGCAGAAGGTTACCGCTACCACGGACTTCGAGCCCTCGGCCGAGGAGGTTTTGAACCACCTGCTTCCGACCTACGTCGGGACTATGATTTACCACGCGTTGATTGATTCGGCTGCTGCAGAGCAGGGCGCCCGTCGCAAGGCCATGAAGTCTGCAACGGATAACGCTTCGGACATGATTACCATGCTCGACCGACTCTACAACCGTGTACGCCAGGGTGCCATCACCACCGAGATCACCGAGATCGTCGGCGGCGCGGCTGCCTTGGAGGATTAGATATGACAGAAGATAAGGACACATCTATGGCAAACGTTGGACGCATCGTTCGCATCGTTGGTGCTGTCGTGGACTGCGAGTTTGCGGCTGATTCCATCCCTGCGATCTACAACGCGCTGACGGTGGAGGCTGATACTCCAGTCGGTCATATTTCGACCGTCCTCGAGGTTCAGATGCACCTCCCCGGCAACATGGTCCGTACCGTTGCTATGTCTAGCACGGACGGCCTGCAGCGCGGCACCGAGGTCGTTGACACCGGTGCACCCATCCAGATGCCTGTCGGCGAGGAGACCCTCGGCCGCATCTGGAACGTCATCGGCCAACCGGTCGATGGCAAGCCTGCGGGCGACATCAAGCAGACCTACCCGATTCACCGTTCGGCTCCGTCGTTCGATGAACTTATCACCAAGACCGAGGTTTTCGAGACCGGCATCAAGGTCATCGACCTCCTCGAGCCTTACATCCGCGGTGGTAAGACGGGTCTGTTCGGCGGCGCAGGCGTCGGCAAGACCGTTCTGATTCAGGAGCTCATCAACAACCTCGCCCAGGAGCACAACGGCACGTCCGTGTTCACCGGCGTAGGCGAGCGCACCCGTGAGGGTACGGACCTCTTC
>CACZQA010000036.1 GCA_902783175.1 uncultured Coriobacteriaceae bacterium | reverse complement strand
TTTCAGCATGCTGAGCGACCGGCCGGACAAAGAGGAGCTCCGTCAGGGCATTTGGGAGTACCTGAAGGCGCACGACGAGGCGACGTACCGCAAGATTCGCCACGGCATCATGGGCATCGGGGCACATCTTCCCGGGAAGGCGGGCGACAAAATGCTCGTATCGGGATACCATCTTGCCCAGAAGCTGTTCAAGTTCAACTAGGAGCCGCATTGAAATACCTGCTGTATGGACGCGAGCCATAGCTGGTCACTTCTTGTTCGCGAAAGAGGTGAAGGCACGCTCGCGCGAAGAAAATGACCGGATGTTCGAGACATACACGAAAGAAGAGCCATGTACGAAAAGCTGAAGAAAATCATCGAAGCATACGAGGGACTCGAGCAGAAGCTCGCGGATCCGTCGGTGCTCGCGGACCAGAAGGAGTACACCCGCCTTGCAAAGGAGCACTCTCGTCAAAGCGAGCTCGTCGAGGCGGCGCGCAAGTACATCTCGCTGTGCGACCAGCTCGAATCGGCAAAAGAGGAAATCAGAGCCGAGAGCGACCCCGATCTGAAGGAACTTGCGCAGGAAGAGGTCGCCGAGCTCGAGCAGAAGATTCCTCCGCTGGAAGATGACATCAAGTTCATGCTGCTTCCGGCAGACCCCAACGACGAGAAGGACATCATCGTCGAGATCCGCAGCGCTGCGGGTGGCGACGAGGCCGCCATCTTTGCCGGCGACCTGTTCAAGATGTACTCGCGTTATGCGGAGTCGCGGAACTGGAAGGTCGAGGTCATCGATGCATCGCCTTCTGACCAGGGCGGTTACTCGAAGATCGAGTTCAAGGTGCTGGGGGACAAGGTCTACAGCTCCATGAAGTACGAGTCGGGCGTGCACCGCGTCCAGCGCGTCCCCAAGACCGAGAGCCAAGGGCGCATCCAGACCTCGACGGCGACGGTCGCGGTTCTGCCCGAAGCAGACGACGTGGAGATTGACATCAAGCAGGAAGACCTGCGTATCGATGTCTACCGCGCCGGTGGCCCAGGCGGCCAGTGCGTCAACACGACGGATTCCGCAGTGCGCATCACGCATCTCCCCACGGGGCTCGTCGTCCAGTCGCAAGACCAGAAATCCCAGATCCAGAACCGCGAGGCGGCCATGCAGGTGCTGCGTGCCCGTCTGTACGACAAGATGCTCCAAGAGCAGCAAGAGGCAGTCGGAGCAGAGCGCCGCAGCCAGATTGGCGGCGGAAACCGTTCTGAGAAGATTCGCACCTACAATGCTCCACAAGACCGCGTGACGGATCACCGCATCGGCTACAACGGCACCTACACGGGCGTTCTGGAAGGCGACGGACTCGCCGACCTCATCGAGAACCTTGCTGCCGCAGACCGTGCGGAGCGCCTGGAGCGGGCTACTTCGGAAGCCGAATAATGTCCGAACAATGGACGATCCAGCGCACGTTGGAGTGGTGTCGGGGCTATCTGGAAAAGCACGATGACGAGAATCCGCGCCTGAGCGCCGAATGGCTGCTGTCTGCGGCGACGGGGCTGTCCCGCCTGAACCTCTACGTGAACTTCGACAAGCCCCTGAGCATGGAAGAGAGAGCTATCCTGCGCGAGAGCCTCAAACGACGCGGGCAGGGCGAGCCCCTGCAGTACATCACGGGCGAGAGCGGGTTTCGGCATATCGTCGTGCGGACGGCATCGGGCGTGCTGATTCCGCGCCCCGAGACCGAACTGCTCGTCCAGGCCGCGCTCGACTATTTCGAAGGCGCGCAACAGACGGTACGGGCGCTCGAGGTCGGCACGGGTACCGGGTGCATCGCATGCTCGCTTGCCAAGGAAGCGGGCATGGAGGTGCTCGCCACGGACATTTCCGATGATGCCGTTGCCTGCGCAAAGAGGAACGTGTCTGCGCTTGGCCTCGACGACCTCGTGGAGGTCAGGAAGACGGATTGCGCCGAGGGCGTGGAAGGGGCGTTCGACCTGCTGATCAGCAATCCTCCCTACATCCCGACGGCTGTGATGGAGACGCTGCCCCACGAGGT
>CACZQA010000035.1 GCA_902783175.1 uncultured Coriobacteriaceae bacterium | reverse complement strand
GGCAAGATGGCTCCACATGCCACGAAGACGTGGGTAGAGGTACTGGTTCTGCGCGAGCTTGACCTGGAGCCTGCCCTCTTTGCTCGTGGCGTGCAGCGCGAAGATGTCGAGGATGAGTGCGGTACGGTCGATGACCTTGACCGGGGACCCTACGAGCTTTTCGAGGTTGCTCTGCTGCGAGGGCGAGAGCTCGTCATCGAATATGACGACGTCAGCGTCGAATGAGCGCACGGCATCCACGAGCTCTTCGGCCTTGCCCTGGCCGATGAACGTGCGCGGGTTGGGCGCAAGGAGGCGCTGCGATATCGTGTGGACGACCGTGGCGCCCGCGGTGCTGGTCAGACGTTCGAGCTCTGCAAGCGATTCTTCCAGCGGCCAGGCGGCATCTCCGCGGTCGATGCCGACGAGTATGGCCTTCTCGGGTATCTCTCGCGTGTCCACCCTGAACTTCTGCCTAGTCACCAGTCGCCTCTCTCACGATATCCGCTGCGGTCTCGAACACCTGCTGCGTAATGCCAGTATCGCAGGAAATCCAGTGCACGTCGCGCTCCGACCTGAGCCAGGTCATCTGCCGTTTGGCATAGCGCCTGCTCGAGCGCTTGATGAGCTCGATGGCCTCGCCTAATGCCGTCTCGTCATCGAGGTACGCCACGATCTCCTTGTAGCCGATTGCCTGCGGAGCCGTGAGCCCCGTGCGAAACCCCTGGTCAAGCAATCCTTTTACCTCATCTACCAGGCCGTTTGAAACCATCAGGTCGACGCGGCGGTTGATCTTCTCGTAGAGCAGCTCCCGGTCCACGGACAACGCGATCTTCACGTTGGGAATCAGCGGGGAAATGCTACGAAACGCCTGCTTGCGCTGGGCGTAGCTCTCCCCTTCCGCATGCATCTCGAGCGCACGCATGACCCGCTTGACGTCATGGGGGTGCACGATCCGTGCGCTTTCGGGGTCTTCGCGCTGAAGCAGCTCGTATAAAGCCTGTTCGCCCTCGTTGGCCAGAAGCTGCGAGAGCCGCTGGCGAAGCGGGTTGTCCTGCTGCTCGCCGGGTGCGAACTGCAGGTCATCGAGCGCAGCACGCACATAGAAACCCGTGCCGCCGCACAGAATGGGAACGTGTCCCCTCTGGGCGATTTCGGCAAATGCCCGGCGCGCATCGCGTTGGAAGAGGGCCGCCGAGTATGGCTGACCTGGGTCGAGGATGTCGAGGCAGTGGTACGGCACGCGACGCTCGCCCACGGGCATCTTGGCCGTTCCGATGTCCATGCCACGGTAGATCTGCATGGAATCTGCCGAGACGATCTCTCCGTCAAACTCCAAGGCAAGCCGCTCTGCCAGCTCGGACTTTCCCGATGCCGTCGGCCCCTGGATGCATATGACGAGCGGCATGTCAGGCATCTACGAGCTGCCCCCGCAGATACCAGGTCTTCGTCTCGTCGACCTTGACGTTCACGATGCGGCCCAGGTACTCGTCGATGGTGGCGCCTGCGGGAAGCGGTGCGTGCACCGTCTGGTTCTTGGGACTCTTGCCCGCAAGGAAGCGCTCATCGCGCTTCGAGGTACCCTCGACGAGAACGGGCACCGTGGCGCCCAGCTCTTTGGCGTTCTCGGCGTGCGCCTGTTCCTGCACGAGCGCGACAAGGCGGTCGAAGCGATCCTGGATTTCCTCGTGCGTGGCGGGGTCGTCCATCTCGGCCGCGGGCGTGCCCGCGCGTTTGGAGTAGATGAAGGTGAACACCTGGCCGTACGAGACCTCCTTCACGAGGTCGTAGGTAGCCTGGAAGTCCTTTTCCGTCTCTCCGGGAAAGCCGACGATGATGTCGGTCGAAAGCGATATATCGGGAATCTTCTCGCGCAAGGTGGCGATGAGGCTGCGGTAGCGCGCAGTATCGTACTTGCGGTTCATGGCGGAAAGGATCCGGTCCGAACCCGACTGCAGCGGCAGGTGGAGTTGCGGCATGATCGTCGGATGCGCTGCCATCGCCTCGATGGTCTCGGGAAGCAGGTCTTTGGGATGACTCGTCACGAAGCGCACGCGCTCGACGCCGCAGGTGCCCGCGATGTTGAGCACATCGGCAAAACGCGGGTAGCCGTACAGGTCGCGCCCGTACGAATTCACGTTTTGGCCGAGCAAGGTGAGCTCCTTCACGCCCTGCGCGGCAAGCCCGTTCAGCTCGCGCTCGATGTCCTCGATTGGCCGGGAGGCTTCGCGCCCGCGCACGTAGGGGACGATGCAGTACGTGCAGAAGTTGTTGCAGCCGGTCATGATCGGCACCCAGGCATGCCAGGGCTTGTCACGGTGCAGCGGGAGCTCGCTCGAGAAGCCGTCGTTCGACTCGATGGTTTCCGCAACGGCGGTGCCCGTTTGCATGCGCCGCTCGATCAGGCGGACCAGATGGCCGAGGTTGTGCGTGCCGAAGACGACGTCCACGTGCTTGAGCTGCTGTTGCAGCTTCTCGCCGTCTCGCTGGCCAATGCAGCCGCCCACGCAGACGATGCGCTTGTCGCCGTGTGCCGGAGGGATGTTCTTGAGCGAGGCGACCTGGCCCATCAGGCGCTCGTCTGCCTTCTCGCGCACGCAGCAGGTGAGAAAGATCGCGATGTCGGCTTCCTCGAGCGTGCTCACGGGGAGCGCCCCTGCCATCTCGAGCATGCCGGCGACGCGCTCCGCGTCGTTCTCGTTCATCTGGCACCCGAAGGTCTTCTGCCAGTAGGTCATTCTGGCGAGGGGCTTCTGCCCGTCTGTTTCATCGAAGTTCATAAAACGTGGTTCCTATCTGCCACAGGCGTGTAAAAACTGAGTGAACGAAGCGCGGTCCAATCCCGCGCTTCCCAAAGAGGCGTGATGCGATCCGTCGCCATGCCAATCGGACCCGCCGCTCACGGCAAGCCCGAGCTCTTCCGCACGAGCGACGAGCAAGGCGGAATCATCTTCGCTCTGAAGCGAATGGTATGCCTCGAGGCCCGCAAGCCCCTCGCGCTGAAACTGCGGAATGAGGTCGACGACATGGTACAGGGCAGGATGTGCGATAAACGCGAAGCCGCCGGCCTCGCCTACCAGGTGGATGGCCTCAGCGGTGCTCGCGCTGCGGTAGTCGACGTAGTACTTGGAGGAAGAGCCGAGAAAACGTTTGAAGGCGTCGTCCACGCTCGCGGCGGCACCGCATTCGACGAGCATGCGCCCAAGCAGCGGCCGGTTGATGGCTTGCCCGCTCTCGCGCAGGCGCTCGGGGCTCATAGGATAGCCGTCGTCCGCGAGCCGCTCGGCCATGGCGCAGGTGCGGTCCTCGCGTTTCTTGCGCGCAGTGGCAAAGAACTGCGCGAGTCCCCCATCGTCGAGGTCGATGAAGTAGGCGAGCAGGTGGACGGTCCTGTCGTCGGTCTGCGTGGTGATCTCTACGCCCGGGATGACCTCGACTCCATAGGAGCCGCCCAGCTCCAAGGCCAGCCGCGAACCGTCGAGCATATCGTGGTCGGTAATGGCGATATGGAGCAGCCCCAAGCTGCGCGCCTGCTCGAGAATCTGCCGAGGAGAGCGCACGCCGTCAGAAAAGGTACTGTGAATATGCAGGTCGGCATAGGGCATGCCGCAAGGTCGCCCCACGATTACAGGTCTTCCGGCTCTGGGGCCTCTTCCGCATCAAAGTCATCGTCGTCGAGGTAATGCGGATGCACGGAGAAGCGGATGCCCGTGCGCGTCTGGCCGTTAATCTCGAGCTCGACGAATGAGGGCACGCAGGTGAGGTCGATGCCGCTGGGGGTCAAGTACCCTCGAGCAATCGCAATAGCCTTGACCGCCTGATTGACGGCACCAGCGCCGATAGATTGAATCCTCACCGGATTGCCGTCTTTGATAAGCCCGGCAACCGCGCCGGCAACAGAGGCAGGAGACGATTTGCTCGAAACCTTCAGAAAATCCATGTACTCATCCCTAGTGCGTTACCTATTTACGTTGTTGCTGCAGTTGCGCATCAATAAAACCAGCTCATTATATCGTATAGCACCTGTTAGTCTAGCAGGGCTTTTGCGGCTTCCTGCAGCTCGTCGAGCATCTGGAGCGCCTGCTCGCGCGTTGCCGCCTTCGCAAACAGGTACGCTTTGATCTTGGGCTCGGTGCCGCTGGGTCTGATGAGCACCTTGACGCCCTCGCCGAGCGTGAACGAGACGACGTTCGCGCCGGGGAGCATCTGCGCCTCGTCCGCGCTCCCGTTGACGCGCGGCATCTCGACGCCAGGCTCGAAGTCGGCGAACTCGAGCACGCGGTGCCCGGCGAGCTCCTGGGGAGGATTGTCGCGCAGGCCCTCCATGATGGCGGCCATTTCCGCCGCGCCCTCGCTGCCCGGGTACTGCACGTTGACGGTTCGGTTGAGGTAGAACCCGTAGCGGTCGTACAGGGCGTTCATGGCATCGACCAGGTCGCGTCCCTGGCTCTTGTGCCAACGCGCCATCTGGCAGATGAGCATGGAGGCGTTGACCGCGTCTTTGTCCCTCACGTGCGCGCCGGACATATAGCCGTAGCTCTCCTCGAAGCCGAACATGAACCGCTCGACCTGTCCGGCCTGCTCGAGCTGGGCAATCTGCCCGCCGATGTACTTGAAGCCAGTGAGTACCCTGCGCATCTCGAAGCCATATGCCGCGGCCTGCGCATCGGGCATCAGCGAGGAGACGATGGTCGTGATGGCGACCTTGTCGGCAAGGCTCTCTCCTCTCTCGAGGCGCTTGGCGCACAGGTAGTCGAGGAGCAAGATCCCGACCTCGTTGCCCGTGAGCAGCTGATAGCTCCCCTGATGGGGAACGGCAATACCGACGCGGTCAGCGTCGGGGTCGGTGGCGAGCAAGAGGTCGGGCTTGACCTTGTCGCAGAGTTCGAGGCCCTTCTGGAGCGCCTCGCGGATTTCCGGGTTCGGATAGGGACAGGTCGGGAAGTTACCGTCGGGGTTTCTCTGCTCGGGAACGACCGTCACGTCCGTGATGCCGAAGCGCTCGAGGATCTTGAGGACGCACTTCAGCCCCGTGCCGTTTAGCGGGGTGTAGACGACCTTGAGGTTGACGTCGCGGTGGCTGTCGGGCCCCTCCACGGACTGTGCTGCGACGGCATCGATAAAGCTGTCGAGCGTTTCCTGCTCGATCCAGGAAATCAAGCCTTGGGCGAGCGCCTCGTCGAAATCGACCCGCTTCACATCGTCGAAGCAGTCGAGCGAGTCGATCGACTGCTGTATCTCTGCAGCGGCCGAGCTGGCGATCTGGCAGCCGTCGGGTCCATACGCCTTGTAGCCGTTGTACTGGGCCGGGTTGTGGCTCGCCGTGATGTTGATGCCACCGGCGCAGCCAAGGTGACGCACGGCAAAGCTCAGGGCGGGCGTCGGCTCGATCTCGGGGTACACGTACGCCTTGATGCCGTTGGCAGCCAAGACGCTCGCGCACGTTTTCACGAACGCCTCTCCCCTATTGCGGCTGTCGCGCGCAATGGCGACGGACGGCTCGCGAAAATGCGCGTTGAGGTAGTTGGCGAAGCCCTGGGTGGCCTTTCCGACCGTGTAGACGTTCATCCTGTTGGGGCCCGCCCCGAGAATCCCGCGCAGGCCCGCGGTCCCAAAGGAGAGCTCGCGGTAGAAGGCGTCCTGGAGCGATTCCGGAGATTGCTCGAGCTCGTCGAGCTCAGCCCTCATAGAATCGTCGACATTGCGGTGCCATTTCTCGAACTGTGCTTCTATCTCGCTCACGATTTCTCCTTGGTCTGTGCGAACCGATGATGGTACGTGCTGTTAAAGCTCTTTCTCGATTTCGAATTTTACCGAAATGGAATCTTTGCCCACGCGGATTTTGGGGTGGTCCTTCAGGTCCAGATAGTACTTCTCCGCGAGGTCGCGGAAACTCGACTCCAGCGACCGCGAGAACTGGCCGAGGTCCTCGCGCGAGACCTTCAGGCCGCGCGAGTCGCGGTAGATATCGACGTTTTTCTGCACGGCGGGCTTTTCGGGGACGATCTTGCTCAGAAGCGTCTTGCAGGGCTCGATCTGGCCTGCAAGTATGCGGTGCGCCGTGCGTTCGGAGATGCCCAGCCCGATGTTCTGCGCAATCTTGACCAGCTCGAGCGCATCGCTGCCCAGTGCTGGCCGCACCACAACGGGCAGCTCGTCGGGATCGTCGCAGAACAGCAGCTGCTCGTCGGTGAGCAGCTTGCGCCCCTGGTCGACAAGCGCCGCAAGGATATCGGTGGGGGTGCCGTAGTACACGTTCACGCGGTCTTTGGAATCCAGCGCAAACTCGACGATGGTGCGCATGACGTTGTGCGGACCGCGGCAGATGGTCACCGCGCCGTCTTCGTCGCGTTCGAGTCGCGGCAACGACGATTGGTCGGCCTTCTCGGAAAGCTCGTTGAGGTCGACCACGACTTCGAACGAAGTGCCCAGGCCAACGCCCGATGCGACCACGCGGGAGCTCAGGGAATTGGACTTGATGGAATAGAGCGCCATGCCCCTGCCGTGCACGCCCCACTGGTCCATGACCATGGTCTCGAGCTTCGAGGTGACGCGCGGCTCGAAGATGGCCTCGCGCATGTGGTCGGGGACGCCATCCCCGTCGTCGATGAACACGAGGCGCTTCTCGTTCTCATCGCGCACCGTGGCGACGTAAATGCTGTGCGCATGCGCGTCGCGCGCGTTGCGAAGCATCTCGATGACGATGTCCTCCACCGAGCGTATGTCGTGCTTTGCCTGCCTGCGCTCTGCCTCGGCCGTGCGCAGGCGCACAAAGCCGTCGCCGAGGTTTTCCTCGACGGCCAGCTGGTCATCGCCGGAGACCGAGCTTATGAAATCTGCCAGGTCGCTGTCGAACATGGACACTCCAACCTTAAAAAAGCAGAAACGGTACACCAGGGTCTCGTGTACCGTTTCGATGTTTCTTGCATGGGGAACAACGGGCTACTTGGCGAGTGCCTCGGAACGGGACTCGCGAACGACGACCACGTGAATCTGGCCCGGGTACTGCATCTCGTCTTCGATCTGCTTTGCGATGTCGTGTGCGAGCACCGTCGCATGCGCATCGTCGACGACCTCGGGCTCGACCATCACGCGAATCTCGCGACCCGCCTGCATGGCGTAGGTCTTCTCGACGCCCTTGTGGCTGTTGCAGATCTCTTCGAGCTTCTCGAGGCGCTTGATGTAGTTCTCGTAGCTCTCGTGGCGTGCGCCGGGACGTGCGGCGCTGACGGCGTCTGCAGCCTGGATGATGAACGCGAGCACAGTCGAGGGTTCGACGTCGGCATGATGCGCCTCGACGGCGTGCACGATTGCGGGGCTCTCGCCGTAGCGGCGGCACAGGTCGGCGCCGATGACGGCATGCGAGCCTTCCACCTCGTGGTCGACTGCCTTGCCGAGGTCGTGCAGCAGGCCGGCGCGCTTGGCGACGATCGTGTCAAGCCCGAGCTCGGAAGCGATGGCACCGGCGATGGAAGACACCTCGAGCGAGTGCATGAGGACGTTCTGGCCAAACGAGGTGCGGTACTTGAGCCTGCCGAGCGTCCTCACGAGCTCGGGGTGAAGGTCGTGGATGCCGACCTCGAACGTGGCCTGCTCACCGGCTTCCTGCACCTGCTGCTCGACGTAGGCCGTCGCCTTCTTGAACATCTCCTCGATGCGGGCAGGGTGGATGCGCCCGTCTGCGATGAGGTTCTCGAGCGTGATGCGGGCGATCTCGCGACGGACGGGGTCGAAGCACGAGAGCGTGACGGTCTCGGGCGTATCGTCGATGATGAGGTTGACGCCGGTTATCTGCTCGAACGAGCGGATGTTGCGGCCCTCCCTGCCGATGATGCGGCCCTTGATGTCGTCAGATGGGATCGAGACGGACGTGACCGTGCGCTCCGCCGTGTAGTCTGCGGCCATGCGCTGGATAGCCACGGAGAGAATCTCGCGGGAGCGCTTGTCTGCTTCGGCCTTGGTGCGGGCCTCGACATCGCGGATGATGCCGGCGGCCTCTGCGACGCAGTCCTCCTTGACGGTACTCAGCACCTGCTCGCGCGCCTCTTCCCGCGACATGGCGGCTACCTGGAGCAGCTTCTTGTCGGCGCCTTCGATCTTGCTCTGCAGGTCGTCGTGCATCTTCTCGACCTGCCCCTGCAGCGAAGAGATCTGGTGTTCGCGCTTGTCGAGGGAATCGCTGCGGCGGTCGATGGAATCTTCGCGCTGCTGCAGACGGTCTTCGCGCTGCTGGATGTCACGCGATTGCTTGTGCACCTCGTCCTCGGCCTTCTGCTTGATCTTCAAAGCCTCGTCTTTTGCCTCGATCGCGGCTTCTTTCTTGATTGTCTCTGCCTCGCGCTTCGCATCGGCGACCTTTGCCTCAGCCACGGAAATAGCGCTGTTCGCGTTGTTTTTGATCATGACGCGGCTGATGAGGAATCCGACGGCGAGGCAGACAATCGCGACTACGATGTAGATAACGATGTCCATGACGTACCTTTCTGGTCTTTCAAGCAATTCAAGTCGTAATGAAGATACGTGACCGGCCCCGACAAAAAGAAAACCGGAACGTATCCGGCAGTCATCGAAGTTCGTGCTTATTTACTGTTTTGACCCAATATCTACGTGAGAGAGGACTTAAGTCAATGTTCTATAAATAACAACTCGAAAAAACGAGTGAAGGTGATGAATGCCAGAAAACATGCTAGCACATCACCTTCACTTCCACTGCCCTCATTGACGAATATGACGCTCACGCGTTGCCGCGGGAACGCGACAGGTAGTCATGCACCGCGCGTCTGGACACCTCATGCGAGTACCCCTTGCCGAGGAGACGGCGCATGTAGGAGACGTAGGGGTCTGCGGCGTGACAGGAGCGTTTCTCGAGCTCGTAAAGCGCGCGCTCGTACTCCTCTTCGGGCGAGGCGAACTCGTTTTGACAGGCCGAGATGACGGAGGAATCCACCCCGCACTCCTCGAGCCTGCGGATGATCCTCTCCCTTCCCCACCCAGCATGGACCTTGCCCCTGATGAACGAGCGGGCATAGCGCTCGTCGCTGATCAGGCCGACGCGCAGTGCCGTGTCGATGCCGTCTTGTATCTCCTCTTCGGAAAAGCCCGAGCGGGCAAGCCTTTCGCGGGTCTCCTTCCGGCTTCGCTCGCGCACGTTGGAAAGTGCCGTGATCTTGTCCATGACGGCGATGTGGCGCTTCAAAGAAACGGTCTGCATCGACGTTACGCGCTCTCGCCGTCAGAGAGCTTGACTTCCGAGTCCGTCACGCTGCCCGTGGCGCTTTGCCCCTCGCCGGTGAGCGAGATGGTCTCGTCATCGTCGAAGGTGTCGACCGGCAGCCCGATGGCCTCGCGAACCTTGTTCTCGATTTCGAGCCTGAGGGCGGGGTTTTCCTGCAGTGTTGCCTTGGCGGCCTCGCGCCCCTGGCCGAGTCTGTCGGACTCGTACGTGTACCAAGAGCCTGACTTTGCGATGATGCCCTCTTCGACGCCCATGTCGAGGATGTTGCCCTCGCGGGAGATGCCCGTGCCGTACATGAGGTCGAACTCGGCCTGTCTGAACGGAGCCGCGCACTTGTTCTTGACGACCTTGACGCGAACGCGGTTGCCGATGGCCTCGCCCTTTTCCTTGATGGTCTCGATACGGCGAATGTCCAGGCGGACCGAGGAGAAGAACTTGAGGGCGCGACCGCCCGTGGTGGTCTCGGGATTGCCGAACATCACGCCGATCTTCTCGCGGAGCTGGTTGATGAAGATGCAGGTGGTGTTGGACTTCGAAAGCGAGCCTGCGAGCTTCCTGAGCGCCTGGCTCATGAGGCGCGCCTGCAGGCCGACGCTGCTATCGCCGATCTCTCCCTCGATTTCCGCTCGTGGGACGAGGGCGGCAACCGAGTCGACGACGATGCAGGAGACGGCGTTGGAGCGCACGAGCATGTCGCAGATCTCGAGCCCCTGCTCGCCGGTATCGGGCTGCGAGATGAGGAGCTCATCGATGTCCACGCCCAGACGCGCAGCGTAGACGGGGTCGAGGGCATGTTCCGCGTCGATGTAGGCGGCAACCCCGCCCTGTCCCTGGGCCTCGGCGACGATCTGAAGGGCCAGCGTGGTCTTGCCGCTGGACTCTGGGCCGTAGATCTCGATGATCCTGCCGCGCGGGACGCCGCCAATTCCCAATGCGGCATCGAGCGCGAGCGAGCCCGTGGGGATGATGTCGACGTCCATAATCGAGCTGTCGCCGAGCTTCATGATGGCGCCCTGGCCGAATTTCTTGTTGATCTGCTCCTCGGTGACCTTGAGCATGTTGTCTGAACTTACGTTGGTGAAGTCGATCTTGTTTGTTTTGGCACGAGCCATGGAAACGCTCCGATCTAGCGACGATTACCTGACGGTGACATGTTGACTGCATGCTAATCGAACATGTGTTCGGTGTCAATTCGAGTGGTCCGAACGCAGCGAACGAGGTGACTCTACCGCGGCTCAGCAGTCAAAACCACCCTCAAACAACCGTGAATTCAGAGAGCTGGGACAGAGTTGGGCCCGAGCCGAATCCGAGCCAGACAAGACGTCGTTACGAGCAACATCCGAGCTATTCAAGACCCGCGCAGCTCAAAGAGCGGAAGTCTACAGCTCATCCAAAAGCAGCTGCAGCGCCGTGCGCACGGCGAGGCTGCGAACCTCTGCGCGCGAGTCCCCTCGGCAGGTAGTGAGCGTTCGCTCGCCTTGGGGCGCGTGCAGCCCGAAGCAGACCGTGCCCACGGGCTTTCCCGGCTCGGCACCGCCCGGGCCGGCGATACCCGTCGTCGAAACCGCATACTCGCAACCCAGGGCCTTGGCAGCGCCTTTGGCCATCGCTTGAGCGCATTGCTCGCTCACCACGCCAAACGTGTCGATCACGTCTCCGGGAACCCCGAGAACGTCTCTTTTGACCTCGGCCCAGTAGCTCACCACGCCACCGCGCACGACCTCGGACGAGCCCGGAACGGCGGTCAGCGTCGCGGCGACCAGACCGCCCGTGCACGATTCGGCCGTGCCGACCGTAACGCCCTTTTGACGCGCACGCTCGAGCACCTCTGCGGCAAGGGCCTCGTTTTCCTCATCGAGCACCATAGTCACGCTTCTTTCTTCGAGCCAAAGCCCAACAGGTCCTTGGTCTTGTTGAAGTAGTCGAGCAGCGAGACGAGCGTCATCACGACCGCCGCGCCCAGCACGACCCAGGAAAAGATCGTGAATCCCGTTGCGACACCGCCGCCCAGGAGCTTGATCTGCAGCGTGTCTTTGACGATGAAGAGCAGAATCGCGAGGATCTGCAGGACGGTCTTCACCTTGCCGTAGTAGCTCGCCGCAATGACCTTGCCCTGCGCGGCGGCGACCATGCGCAGCCCGGAGACGATGAACTCGCGCGCGATGATGATGAGCGCGACCCACGAGGGAAACGCCTGCAGCTCGACGAGCGCGAGCATGGCGGCGCAGACCAGAATCTTGTCCGCAAGCGGGTCCATGAACTTGCCGAGATCGGTCACCTCGTTGCGGCTGCGGGCAAGGTGCCCGTCGACTGCGTCGGTCGCGGAGATGCCTGCGAACACGATTGCGGCGATCCACGGCTGCCAGGCAGCCCAGAACTCGGGATACGGGAGCCATTCCGGCCACGGCGAGAGCAGCGCGACCACGAAGATGGGGATGAGCAGGATCCTGACGAGGGTCACGATGTTGGCAGGTGTCCAGACCCGCGCTTTCGTCGCCTGCTGCTTGCTCGTATCCATGTCTAGGCCAGCTCTCCTTCGAGTTCGTAGTAGAAGCTGTCGGTAATCGTGACGGGCACCACGGTGCCGATGGGAAGCACGTCTTCCGAGGCGATGGGAACGTGGATCTGCCCGTCGACCTCGGGGGCCTGGCCCTGCCAGCGGGCAAGTGCCTCGACGCCCGCATCGGTATGCTCGTAGCCCTCCACGAGCGCCTGGACCGTCTTGCCCACATTGCGCGCGATGCTCGCGTGCCCGACGGCATCGCAGACGTCGAGCAGGCGCTGGGCGCGCTCGACCTTCGTGTCCTCGTCGAGCTGGCAATCGAAGCTGCCGGCAGCCGAGCCGTCTTCCTGCGAGTACGGGAAGACGACGGCGTAGTCGAAACGCGCCTCTTCCGCGAAATCGAGGAGCTCCTCGAACTGCTCGTCTGTCTCGCCCGGGAAGCCTGCCATGAACGTCGTGCGCGTCGTGATGCCCGGTACCTTATCCCGCACGTGCTCGAGCACCTCGAGGTATTCCGCAGGAGAGCCCTCACGGTTCATGGCCTTGAGGACGTCGGCGTCGGCATGCTGCAGGGGCATGTCGAGGTACTTGCAGACGTTGTCATGGGCGTTCATGACAGACAGCAGCTCGTCGTTGATGCCGGCGGGCTGCAGGTACAGCAACCTGAACCAGGTATTGGGAAACGCGGATGCCGCCGCGTCGAGCAGCTGTGCAGTCGACTGGGCGGGAGAAAGGTCACGTCCCCAGATCCCGGTGTCCTGGCCGATGAACACGATCTCGCGGACGCCGCCCTCCACGAGCTCGGCGACCTCGTCAAAGATCTGCTTTTGCGTGAAGCTGTGATAGCGGCCGCGAATATAGGGAATCATGCAGTACGAGCAGAAGCGGTCGCAGCCGTCGGAGATCTTCACGTACGCGCTGGGCCCCTCGTTGCTGCGGATGCTCGCACCGTGGGCCGCAAGTCCGGCGGGAAGGCTCGAAGGGTCGATACCCAGCAGCTCCTCCGCCTTCTCGACGATGTTTTCCTCGTCTGCAGCGCTCAGGAAACCCGAGACCTCGGTCAGCTCGGACTCGAGGTCGTCGCCATACCGGGCGGGCATGCAGCCTGCGACGAGAATCTTGGCCTTGACCGGGCGCTCTGCCTGCTGATTGACCAGGTCGAATATGACTTCGAGGCCCTCGTCGACTGCGCTCATCAGAAACGAGCAGGTGTTGACCACAATGAGGGCGGCATCCGCGGGATCGTCCACCATCGAAAAGCCCGCAGCGGCGAGCCGCGCCTTCATCTTGTCGGTATCGACTTCGTTCTTTGCGCATCCGAGCGTGACGAATGCGACGTTCATGTTCTGCGGCACGTGCGTTCCTATCTGTAGTTCGTGAATTGGAGGGGCAGGCCGTAATCCTTATCGCGCAGGAAGGCGATGACCTCTTGCAGCACGTCGCGCTTGGGGCCGGAAACGCGCAGCTTGTCCCCCTCGATCTGGACTTTGACCTTGAACTTCTGGTCGCGGATGTCCTTGCTGATCTTCTTTGCCACGTCCTGCTCGATGCCCTGGACGATGGTGCCCTTGGTCCTGATCATGGAGCCCGACGCGTCTTCGGGCTTGCCCCAGCTGACGGACTTCAGATCGACCTTGCGGCGAACGAGGTGCGTGTTCAGGATGTCGATGACCTGGGAGCTGACGAAGTCGCTCGGGGCCAGCACGGTAAGCGTGCTCGATGCCTTGTCGTAGCTCAGCTCGGCACCCGAGTCCTTCAGGTCGTAGCGCTGCTTGAGTGCCTTGACGGCGTTGTTGAACGCGTTCTCGACTTCTTGCGCGTCGGTCTCCGACACGATGTCGAAGCTGTTTTCCTTTGCCATGAAACCTCCAAAAGGTTGATGCGGCGCACACCATGCGCCACGCTTGCTAGCTAGACGAATCGGCGCTGTTGACCGTGTTGCTCGAGGTGGTCTGGATGGTCAGATCGAGGCTGCCGGTGCCGTCGTCGTTCTTGTTCACCTCGACCTCTTTGCCGTTTTCGGTCACCGTGACGGCATCGGGCGTGCCAAACGTGGCGGAAAGCGACGAGGTCACGAGGAACTCGCGGCTCCAGGGCCCGACTGCGGTGCCGCTGTACGCGTTGTCGTCATCGTAGGTCACGTTGATGAGCGAGGTCTTGCCCTCCCCCACCTCGATCTTGATGTTGATCGGGTTGCCGTTCGTCGTGGTGACGGTGGCCGTCGCCGTGTTCGAGTCCTTTGTCGTGGTGGTCGTGTCCTGGACGCCTCCCTGCACCTCGATCACGCCGCTGTTGGAGCTGCCCGCAGTGCTGATCAGCACGCCCGCGGCAATGGCGATGAGCACGACGATCGTGATGAGGGCGATGGCGATGGCGCGCGTGCGCCGCTCGGAGAAAATCGCCTTGAGGGCACGCAGGGCACGGTCGAAGATGTTTTTCGGTTCCGCCTCTGCGGCCTTTTTCGCATTGGCCATGCGGCGGTCGTGGTTTTTCCTGCGTGCGGTCTTCTTGCCCGTGTCTCCGGTGCTGAAAAAGCTCAGCTCCTCGCCATCGACCTCGATCTTTCCCGATTTCGAGGGAGAGGCGGCGGCAGGGCGGCTCGAAGCATGAGAGCGTTTCGCAGGGCGCGCCGTGCGCGTTGGGGCAGACGAAGGGCCGTCCTCTCGCGAAGGCACGCCACGGCGGGCGGGCTGGCCGGACCGCGGTTGCGAAGCGGGCCGCGATAACTCGTCGCCGCGCGTGCGTGCAGAACCCGCAGCAGAAACGCGCGGGGAGCCCACCTTGCCAAAGGAGCCAGTCTGGCGCGTGCCCACGACCTTCACCGTGCCGCTCTTGTAGCGGTCGTCCTGCTCGGCGGCGAGTTCGTGCTGCAGGCTCTCGCTGAGCTTGCTGTTGGGCGCCTCTTCGCTCGCACGGCGACGGCGCGTCCCGCGCTGCTGGCCACCTGGTCGGTTCGCGCCGCGCGGCAACGGCTTGTCGTCGGCGTTGACGCGCTCTCCGTAGCGGCCGACACCGCGCCTCGTCCTGTCGGCGCTCGTCGCCATCTCCGAAGAGGACTCGAAGCGTGCCAGGTCGTCTTCGAGCTGACGGAGCACCGGGTGCGGGTCGAGCCCCAGGTAGCGCGCATACGACGAGATCATCCCTCGCGCATGCCCCTTGGGCGGATAGTTCTTGAAGTCGTTGTTCTCGATTGCCTCGAGGACGCGCTCGCGGATGTTCGTGTCCAGCGCGGCCTTCTGCAATGGAATCCTCAGTTGTTCTCTTCGCGATCGGAGTATCGATCCGACATGCTGTTGAGGCATACCTACCTCGTCTCCTGGTCTTGTTCTTCGAAGGCCCTGAGCGCCTCGAGGTCCTCCACCGTGTCGATGAGGACGTCACGGGCACGCGAGCCCTCCTGCGGGCCGACAATGCCCTTGAGCTCGAGCTGGTCCATGATGCGGCCGGCGCGTGCGTAACCCACCTTCAGGCGCCTCTGCAGCATAGACGTCGAGCCGAGCCCAGCGGCGACGACGGCGTCTGCAGCTTCCCAGATGAGCGGATCGTCGCTTTCGGAAGCCGATCCCCCCGAGGAGGAGCCAGCCGAATCCGAGCCGACGGCCTGCTTGAGAATCTCATTATGGTATTCGGGCTCGCCTTGCTGCTTGAGATGCTCGACAACCGACGAAATCTCCGCTTCCGAGACGTAGCAGCCCTGTATGCGCTTGGGCTTGTTCCACTCCGGCCTCACGAACAGCATATCGCCCATGCCCGTGAGCTTTTCCGCACCCGCCTGGTCGATGATGACGCGCGACTCGACCGCCTGCGAGACGGTGAGCGCGATGCGGTTGGTGATGTTGGCCTTGATCATACCGGTGACCACGTTGGAGGTCGGGCGCTGGGTGGCGACGATGAGGTGGATGCCCGCAGCACGTGCGAGCTGCGAGATCCTGACGATGGAATCCTCGACTTCCTTGCCCGCGACCATCATCAGGTCGGAAAGCTCGTCGATGATGACGACGATGTAGGGCAGCTCGTCGGGGTGGTCGCCGTTGTCGTCGGTCAGCTCGCCTTTGCGGATCATGTCGTTGTAGAGGCCGATGTTTCTGGCCCCCACCTGCTCGAAGATCTTGAGGCGGCGCTCCATCTCGGCAACGGCCCATTTGAGGGCGCTCGCCGCCTCCTTCGGCTCGGTGACCGGGGGGACGAGCAGGTGCGGGATGCCGTTGTAGAGCGAGAACTCGACGCGCTTGGGATCGACCATGATCATGCGGACCTGGTCGGGCGTCGCGCGCATGAGCATCGTCATGATCATGCCGTTGAGCGAGATCGACTTACCGGACCCTGTAGTACCGGCGACCAGGAGGTGGGGCATCTTTGCCAGGTCGACGCAGATCTTGTTGCCGTCGACGTCCTCGCCGATGGCCATCTCGAGCGGGGCCGGGCCGGCCGCCTCGACGATGTCGCCGAGCAGGACGCTCGTGCGCGTCTTGTTCGGAATCTCGACGCCGACAAGCGAAGTATTGGGAATCTGGGCGATACGCACCGAAGACGCCGCCAGCGAAAGGGCTATGTCGTCCGCCAGGCCGACCAGGCGTGCAAGGCGCACGCCACTCGGGAGCTCGACTTTGTAGAGCGTGACCGTCGGGCCCGCCTGCCAGCCCACGACACGCGCGGGCAGGCTGAACTCGCCCAGGGTCTGCTGCAGCAGAGACGCGGTCTGCTTGAGCTCGCCGACCGGCACGTTTCGCTTAGGTCCTGCGATCTTCAAGATGTCGAGCGGCGGCAACACGAAGCCGTTGGGATCGACGCGAGGCTGCGCATCGTCCAGCTTGACAGTCTTGGAACGGCGCGAGGGCTTCGAGACCTTTGCGCCACGCTTCTTGGACGTGGACAGGTCGACCGTCTTTGACGCGTCGTCGGCAAACTGCCCGTCGGTACCGACCGCGGCGAGGTCTATGGTCTGCTGAGTTCCGTCGTACGCATCGGAGAAGTCGAGAGGCTCGGTCTGCGCGGCGCGCTTGCGGGTGCGGGGCTTCTTTGCACGCAGCGGTGCCGTGTCCCCCGGGCTGGAAAACGCCACGGTGTCGCCTGCGTCCGCGTCGGCAGAGCCGACGTTGCCGTCCGCGCCGAGCCCTGTCTGCTCGAGGTCGTCTTCTTTGCCCTGCTCGATGAAGTTCTTTACGAACAGGAACGGAACCGAGATGGAGACGCCGGCGAGAACGAGACCGACGATGATGAGCGCCACGAGCAAGATGCATGCGATGATCTGCCCAAACAGGCTTAAGAACACCCAAGCGAGACCGCTTCCCAGATACCCCCCGCCCGTGACGAGCGAGGAATCGAGGAACAGTGTGTCGGGTCTGGTGGCGTCGACCGTCGGGTTAAAGAGCGACAGCAGCCCCATGACAGCGAGCAGAATCAGCGTGACGCCGATGATGAGCCTGCCCACCTTGGTCTCTTCTGCCTTGAGGAAGTAGCTGGCGCCCCACAAGACGAACGCGAGCGGGACGAGGTAGGCGCCGAGTCCGAACACGTGCTTGAGAGCGCCCGAGATGGCGCTCGTGACCGGGGCGTCCGAGGGCATGATGACGGCGACGAACAGCACGACGCCGATGAGGGCGAGCGCGATGCCCGTCAAATCATCGCGCATCCCCCCATCGAGCAAGGAGCTGCGCGATGCCGATTCGTTATTCTGTGCCACTCTCCCGCGCGATGCGCCCGAAGAGGACCTGTATCCAGACCGCGAGCCTTTCTTGTTGTTAGCTGCGTTTCTCGAACCCAAACCTACCTCCGATATGCCTAAAGCATATAGGATATTCCACTTAGATTTCTATGACAACGGGCATGATGACGGGACGGCGGTGCGCCCTGTTCCACAGGAACTTGGACAGCGCGTCGCGCGTGACCTTCTTGGCCCGGTTCGTTTCCCCCTTGTGCGCGTCGAGGGCGCCTTGCATGGCCTTTTTCACCGTCGCGCAGGCGTCTTCGATGAAATCGTCGTTGTCGAAACCGGGGATGCCGCGCATCATGATGGTCGGCTCGCCCATGACCTTGTTCTTCTTACGGTCGACGAGGACAACCGCGACGGCGACGCCCTCCGAAGACATCGACTGGCGGTCGCGCAAGACGTCTTGGTCGATATCGCCGACGGAGGAGCCATCCACGTACACGATGCCGCTTTCGACCGGGGCGTCGCGCTTGACCACGCCGTTTTGCATTCTGAGCGAGTCGCCGTTGTCCAGGATGAAGATGTGGTCGGGATCGACTCCGACTGCCTCTGCCAGGCGGGCATGCGCGCGCAGATGCGTCGCCTCGCCGTGCACGGGCAAGAAGTACTTGGGCTTGACAAGCGACAGGACGATCTTGAGCTCCTCGGCTCCCGCATGGCCGGAGACGTGAACGAGCGCGCGGTTCTTGTCCCAGACATCGGCGCCGATCTTTGCCAGCTGGTTGACAACGCGCGTGACGGACTTCTCGTTGCCGGGGACGGGAGTTGCGGAGATGATGACCGTGTCGCCGCGCTCGATGCTGATGGACTTGTGCTCGCCCACCGACATGCGCGCGAGTGCGGACAGCGGCTCGCCCTGGCTGCCCGTGCACAGCACGACGATCTTCTCGGGAGCGTAGTCGGCGGCATCGTAGGCATCGATGATCAGGTCGTCCGGCACGTTGAGGTAGCCGAGCTCGCGTGCGATGCGCGTGTTCGTGAGCATGGAGCGCCCGGTGACAGCCACCTTGCGGCCCGCGAGCTGGGCTGCATCGCAGACCTGCTGCACGCGGTGGATGTGCGAGGAGAACGAGGCCACGATGACGCGCTGCTTGGCCGCGCCGATGACGCGGCGCAGCGTGACGCCGACCTCGGCCTCGGACTTCGTGAACTCATGCTTCGTCGCGTTGGTCGAGTCGGACATGAACAAATCGACGCCCTGGGCGGAGAAGCGCGCGAGCGCGGCAAAGTCGGTCAACTCGCCGTCGATGGGAGTCTGGTCGAGCTTGAAGTCGCCCGTGTGCAGCACATTACCCGCCGGCGTGTGCATGAAGATGCCCATCGCGCCGGGAATCGAGTGGTTGACGGTATAGAACTCGAGTTCGAAGCATCCGAGCTTGGCGCTGCCGCCACGGTGCACCTCGCGCAGCTCGGGCTGCTTGGTGAGACGGTGCTCCTCGAGCTTGCCCTCGATCATGCCGAGCGTGAGCTTGGTGCCAAGGATCGGCACGCGGCGGTCGAGGTCCTTCAGAAGGTACGGCAACGCGCCCGTGTGGTCCTCGTGGCCGTGCGTGATGACGATGCCGCGAAGCTTCTCGGCGTTCTCGAGAATATAGGTATAGTCCGGCAAGATGAGGTCGACGCCTACGTGCTCGTCGTCGGGGAACATGAGGCCGGCATCCACGAGGATGATGTCATCCCCGCACTCGAATGCGGTCATGTTCTTGCCGATGGCGTCCAGACCACCCAGCGGGATGATGCGCAAAGAAGGCGATTTCTTCTTGTGCGATCCGTTATTGCGTCCTCGCCTGCGGGATCCCCTGCGCCGCGAGCTGTTGCTCGTGCGCTGCGGGGCCTTTTCCTCTGCGGGAGACTTTGTTGTATCGGGCATTGGGGAAGTACTCCTTTGCCCTGCGATCATGTACAGGTATAGCTAGTGAATAGGTGCACACTGACGCATGACTTCTGCAAGCTCCGCCGACTGCTCGGAGGTTGCGGGAATCAGCGGGAGGCGCAGCCCCCCGACGGGGAATCCCACGAGCTTGAGCGCCTCTTTGACCATGATGGGGTTAGAGGTGATGAACAGCTCGTCCATGAGCGGAAGCAGAGCTTCGTTTGCCTTGAGGGCCTCTTCATGCTTGCCGGCTGCTTCGAGCTCGACAATCTCTTTCATGCGTCTTGGCGCCACATTGGCAATCGTAGAAACCACACCAACGCCGCCCAAGCCCATGATCTCGAGGGTCGCCTGATCGTCTCCAGAGTAAACGCTGAAGTCGTCGGGCGTTCCCTTGACTATGGCGGCAATCTGATCCATTTTGCCGCTCGCCTCTTTGATCGCGATGATGTTGTCGTAATCGGTGGCGAGCCTGATGGTTGTCTCGGCAGTCATGTTGATGACGGAGCGGCCGGGGATGTTGTAGAGCATGATCGGCTTGTCGGTTGCCTGGGCAATCGAGCCGAAGTGCCGATACAGCCCCTCCTGCGGCGGCTTGTTGTAATAGGGCACGACGCACAGGTAGCCGTCGAAGCCCATGGGATTGACCTTCTTCTCGAAGTCGATCGTGTCCTGCGTGCAGTTGTCGCCCACATAGGCGATGGTCTTGCAACGTCCGTCGACCGCCTCCAAGACTGCCTCGAAGAGCTTGATCTTGTCATCGTAGAACACCGTCGGGCACTCACCCGTCGTCGGGCATACGGCGATGGCGTCGATGCCAGCCTCGACGAAACGATTTGCAAGCTCCTGCGCCCTGTTGAGGTCAAGATTCAAATCGTCGTCGAACGGGGTGACCGATGCGACGATCGTACGGCCGAAAAATGGCTCTGACATAGCAAGCTCCTATCGGAATGGAAAAATACTAGATGAATATTAATCCATCAGGTTCTCAAGTCCAATGACAAGTCCGTCCAAATCTCCGACCGCACGCACGGCCATGAGAATGCCGGGCATGTAGGAGGCGCGGTCGATGGAGTCGTGGCGGATGGTGAGCGTCTGCCCCATGCTGCCGAAGATCACCTCTTGATGCGCCACGTAGCCGGCGGTGCGAACGCTGTGGACCGGCACCCCGTCGACGAGCGCGCCGCGCGCGCCCTCGAAGCCCTCGAGCTCGGTCTCTTTGCCGGGGGCGGTGGACGCCTCGCCCTTGTTGGCGGCGATCATGCGCGCAGTGCGGATGGCCGTGCCAGACGGCGCGTCCTTCTTGCCGTCGTGGTGCAGCTCGATGACCTCTGCGTCGGGGAAGTACTTGGCAGCCTGCTGCGCGAACAGCATCATGAGCACGGCGCCGGTCGTGAAGTTGGGCGCGTGGAACAGGTGGGCGCCGTCCGCCGCCGCCTCATCGTAGATGGTCTGGAGCTTTTCCTCGGAAAGGCCCGTCGTGCCGAGCACGCAGTGCACGCCCCTGGAAAGCGCCGTGCGGAGGTTGCCCTCTGCGGCGTCGGGACGCGTGAAGTCGATCATGACCTCGGGCTGCGCGTCCGCGATGGCGTCTTCGAGCTTGTTGTAGACCTTCGCGGCGTCCTTGCCGCAGGTCGCGTCCTCGCCCGCCATGATGTCGACGCCGCCGACGAGCTCCATGTCATCGGCGCCGTCGACGGCCCTGCAGATCTCGGAACCCATGCGGCCCAGCGCGCCGCTCACCAAAACCTTGATCATTTAGATCATCCTTTCTATATCCCCCTGCGAATGGGGGCTCACCACAGCGACCGTGGGCTGCTGCGAGAGCAGATCCCCAGCCACTTCGTTTACCTGTTGCAGCGTCACACAGCGGTAGTCCTCGAGCGTCTGCTCGGGCGAGCGAACTTCCAGTCCGAGCACGAACAGCCGTCCCAGGCGCGTCATATGCGCACGCGTCGATTCCATGCTGAAGACAAAGTTACCACAGATCAGCTCGCGCGCACGGTCGAGCTCCTCTTGCGTGATGCCCTTGGCGGCGGCGAGCGCAAACTCCTTTTGCATGACGTCGAGGACTTCGCGCACGTTGTCGGGGCGCGTGCCCGCATAGGCGGCGAACACGCCTGCATCCTCGAAGAGCTGGGTCGTCGTGTACACGGAATACACGAGGCCGCGTTTCTCGCGAATCTCCTGGAAGAGGCGCGAGCTCATGCCACCGCCCAACGCGGTATCGAGGATGCCGAGCGCGAACCTGCGCGGATCGTTCGTGTCGAAGGCGGGATAGCCCATGAGGACATGCGCCTGCTCGGTGTCTTTCTGCAGACAGGACAGCTGCACACGATGCTGCTCAGCGGCAAACGCGCGATGCTGCCGTGTGCCGGTCTTCATCCCGGACAAAAACCTCTTCGAGAGCTCGACGAGCTGTTCGTGCGAGACGTTGCCGCTCGCGGCGACGACGAGGTTGCCCGTCGTGTAGTGGGCGTCGTGGTACTCGCGCATGTCCGCAGACTCGAAGCCGCCCACGGTCGTGCGGTTGCCGAGCACGGGACGGCCGAGCGGGTGCGTGGGAAACATCGCGTCCGCGAACAGGTCGTAGACGTACTCGTCGGGAGAATCCTCGTTGCGCGCGATCTCTTCGATGACGACCTCGCGCTCGAGGTCGATAGCGTCTTGGTCGAAGCTCGCGTTGACGACCATGTCGGCGAGAATCTCGAATGCTTCGGGCAGGTGCTCATCGATGACGCGGGAGTAGAAGCACGTGCACTCGCGCGAGGTGAAGGCGTTGAGCTCGGCGCCCATCGCGTCGAATGCCGTCGAGATGTCAAGCGCGCTTCTGGTAGGCGTGCCCTTGAAGAGCATGTGCTCCATGAAATGGGACATGCCGAAAAAGCGCGGGGCTTCGTCCCTGGCGCCCGCATAAACCCAAAAGCCAAGTGCAACGGAGTGCACGGAATCCATATGCTCCGAGACAACGGTGATGCCGTTGTCCAGAACGGTCTTGTCGCAGTACATAAACCTCCTGTACGCAGCAGATGCTGCACGTCCACAAGTCAAAACATTGTACTCGTGGAGCGTCCCTAGAAGTAGTCCTTGTAGATGATCTGCCCGTTTATGGGATCGTCCGGGTAGAGCTTGCGGTACAGGTCGATGAAGTAGTCGTCAGTCATAGAAGCGATGAAATCTACCGCGATGTCGTCGACGCGGTGCGAAAGCTCCCATTCGTAGTCGTAGCGCTGCATGGAAGAGCGCAGGTAG
>CACZQA010000034.1 GCA_902783175.1 uncultured Coriobacteriaceae bacterium | reverse complement strand
GCCGACGCCGGCGTCCCGGTCGCGCTCGTGCGCTGGGGCACCTGCCCCGCGCAGGAGACGCTCGTGGGCACGCTCGGCGATATCGCTGAGAAGGCGCGCCGGGCACGCTTCGCGGCGCCGGCAATCATCGTCGTCGGCCGGGTCGTGGCCTATCGCGACAGGCTCTCCTGGTTCGAGGACCGCCCGCTTTTCGGCAAGCGCATCGTCGTCACGCGCTCGCGCAGCCAGGCGAGCGTCCTCGTCGAGCGCCTTGAAGAGCTCGGCGCCGAGGCGCTCGAGGTCCCGACCATCGAGTTTTCGGCGCCTGACGACGCGGCCCCGCTCGAGCGCGCGGCACGTGAGGTCGGCGGCTACGACTGGGTCGTGTTCACGAGCGTGAACGGCGTCGCGGCGTTTTTTGACGCGATGCACCGTCAGGGGCGCGACGCCCGCGCGTTCGGTGGCAGCCATGTTGCGGCCATCGGCCCTGCGACTGCCTCTGCGCTCGAGGCGCACGGCATCATGCCCGACCTCGTGCCCTCGGAGTACAAGGCAGAAGGCGTGTTCGCCGCGCTGCAGGCACAGACGCCCTCGCTCGAGGGCGCGCGCGTCCTCATCCCCCGCGCGCAGGTCGCTCGCGAGACGCTCCCCGAGCTGCTCGAGAAGGCGGGGGCGTCGGTCGACGTCGTTGCAGCCTACAAGACCGTCCTTGCAGCGGGGGAGCGCGCAGCCGAGCTCAGAGAGCAGCTGCTGTCGGGGCGCATCGACGCGGTCACGTTCACGTCGTCTTCCACGGCGCGCAACCTCGTCGCCCTGCTGGGAGAAGACGCTGAAGAGGCGCTCGCGCGCACGGGCCTCGTCTCCATCGGCCCCATCACCACCCAGACACTCGAGAAGGCGGGGCTGCAAGTTGCCGCCCAGGCCCAGACCTACACCATCCCCGGCCTCGTGCAGGCCCTGTGCGAGATGTTCACGCGAGAGAGGAACAACTAGATGATTGGCATTTCGAAGCTGTACTGCGGCACCGTCGAGCCGTCCGATGTCCTGCGCTACAGGCGCCGCAGCAAGGAGCTGCCGAGCGGCCTTCTGCAGTTCTCGAAGGACAAGAAGCCCGTGGTCGTGTGGAACTGCACGCGCACCTGCAACCTCAAGTGCGAGCATTGCTATGCGCTTTCCGACGCGCAAAAGTACGACCAGCTGTCCACCGCCGAGGCCAAGGCGATGATCGACGACCTGGCAGCCTTCGGTTGCCCCGTGCTGCTGTTCTCGGGCGGCGAGCCGTGCATCCGCGAGGACCTGCTCGAGCTCATGCAGTACGCCAAGGACGCGGGCATGCGCGTCGTCATCTCCACGAACGGCACGCTCATCACTCCCGAGCTCGCCAAGAAGTTCGCTGCCGTGGGGCTTTCCTATGTTGGCGTCTCCTTTGACGGCGACCAGCCCACGCACGACCGCTTCCGCGGCGTGGAAGGTGCGTACGCCAAGGCGCTCGAAGGCATGCACAACGCGCAGGATGCCGGCATCAAGGTCGGTCTGCGCTTCACCATCAACAAGCACAACTGGCGCGAGATCGACGACATGTTCGACCTCATGAAGCGCGAGGGCATCAACCGCGCGTGCTTCTACCACCTCGTGTACTCCGGGCGCGGCAGCGAGATGATGGACGAGGACCTCACGCACGAGGAGACCCGCAAGGCCGTCCGCCTGATCATGGACCGCACCAGGCAGTGGTTCGACGAGGGCGGCTCGCCCGAGATCCTGACGGTCGACAACCACGCCGATGCGCCGTTCGTGTACATGGAGCTGCTCAAGGAGGACCCGAAGCGCGCCGCCGAGGTCATGCAGCTGCTGCAGTGGAACCAGGGCAACAGCTCGGGCAACGGCATTGCCTGCGTGAGCTGGGACGGCGAGGTCTACGCCGACCAGTTCTGGCGCCACTTCAGCTTTGGCAACGTCAAGGACCGGCCCTTCAGCGAGATCTGGAGCGACACGAGCCGCACGACGCCGCAAAGCGAGCTCATGTACCGCCTGAAGGACAAGCGCCCGTGGGTCAAGGGACGCTGCCACGACTGCCGTTGGCTCGACGTGTGCGGCGGCAACTTCCGCGTGCGCGCGGAGGCGGCGACCGGCGACCTGTGGGCACCCGACCCCGCGTGCTACCTCACCGACGAAGAAATCGCGAAGCACCCCGACGACCCGGAGAAGCGCATCGTCGAGGAGCCCAAGCAAGAGACAGGAGCGCAAGACTAATGGAATACGGAAAGTTCCCCCAGTACCGCCCGCGCCGCATGCGCGACGGCGAGCTCGCCCGCCAGATGATCCGCGAGACCGAGCTGTCGGCAAAAGACTTCATCTACCCGCTGTTCGTCAAGCCGGGCACGGGCAGGCGCGACGAGATTCCCAGCATGCCGGGCGTGTTCCAGGTGTCGCTCGACATGCTCATGCCCGAGATCGAGGAACTGCTCGACTGCGGCGTGCACTACGTCTTGCTGTTCGGCATCCCCGCAGAAAAGGACGAAATCGGCTCGAGCGCGTGGGACGAGCACGGCGTGGTGCAGGAGGCGTGCCGCATCATCCGCAAGAACGCGCCCGAGATGTACATCATCTGCGATGTGTGCATGTGCGAGTACACGAGCCACGGCCACTGCGGCAAGCTCGACGAGAACGGCTACGTCATGAACGACGAGACGCTCGAGCTTCTGGCCAACGAGGCCGTGAGCTTTGCGCAGGCGGGCGCGCACATGGTCGCGCCGTCCGACATGATGGACGGGCGCATCGGCTACATGCGCCACGCGCTCGACGACGCGGGCTTTTCCAACGTGCCCATCATGAGCTACTCGACCAAGTACGCGAGCGGCTTCTACGGGCCGTTCCGCGACGCGGCCGATTCCACACCGGCATTCGGCGACAGGCGCGCCTACCAGATGGACCCGGCAAACGCGCTCGAGGGCGTGCGCGAGGCGATGTACGACATCGCCGAGGGGGCAGACCTCGTCATGGTCAAGCCCGCCTTGCCGTATCTGGACGTGCTGTCCGCCGTCAAGCGCGAGACGCAGTTCCCGACGGTGGCCTACAACGTGTCGGGCGAGTACTCGATGGTCAAGGCCGCGGCGCAAAACGGCTGGATCGACGAGAAACGCGTCGTGCTCGAGCTGCTCACGAGCATCAAACGCGCCGGCGCCGACATGATCATCACGTACCACGCAAAGGAAGCCGCGCGCTGGCTTGCGCAATCCCGCGCATGAGCGCGTACGCGCGCGGGGCGGCCCTCTAAGCGGCGGCCCTGCAGCGCCATTCCACAGAACACACGAGCGACCACGAGGAGAGACATGCCCCATCCTGGTTCACATCCCGGCTC
>CACZQA010000033.1 GCA_902783175.1 uncultured Coriobacteriaceae bacterium | reverse complement strand
TCGTCGGAGAGCAGCGCGAGCGTGCCCACGCAGGCGTCGGAGCGCGCGGCGTCGAGGATGCGCGCGTACAGCAGGGGCAGCTGGGCGAGCACCGCATGCTCGATGCTCGGCAGGTTGCACATGAGAAGACCGGCGCCTCTCGCGCCGAGGCTCTCGAGCGTCGGGGCGTCTTCTTTCGACGTGTCGACAAAGGTGATGCAATCTGCCACGGAGGCGCGGCGTGCGCAGGCGCGGGCGTACTCGAGCGCCGCGGCATCCGCATCGCACGCGATGATGGGAAGGACATGCCCCCTGCCCTGGTCGCTTTCGTAATCCGCCTGGTCGAGCAGGTCATCCCACATGCCGGGGTTGTGCTCTGCAATTCCCTCGAAGCCCCAGTGCGCGCGCATGATGCCGGGCGCGATGCGCGCGCTCATCATGGCCGCCTCGATGGCGAGCGTTCCGCTCGCACACAGCGGATTCACCAGACCGCAAGGACCGTCTTCGCGGCCCCAGCCTGCCGCCATGAGCATCGCCGCCGCCAGGTTCTCGTGGAGCGGTGCGCCCTGCGGCTTGCCCGGCGCACGGTAACCGCGCTGCTCGAGGGCAGTGCCCGAAAGGTCGATGGAGACCGTCGCCTTCTCGTTGCGGACGTTTATGCTGATGCGCACGTCGGGAGACACGGTGTCGACATCGGGGCGTTCGCCGCGCAGCGCGCGCAGGCGGTCGCACAGCGCGTCTTTCGCGCGCAGTGCCGTAAAGCGCGTGTCGCGCAAGTTCGCGTTGGTGCCGCGGGCGGAAAACGCGATGGTCTTGCCAAGCGGGATGTGGTCTTCCCAGGCGATGCGCCTCACGTCCTCGTAGAGGGAGTCGGCGGAGTGGGCATCGACGCGCGCGACCGTCATGAGCACACGGCTTGCGATGCGCGACCACAGGCACGCGAGGTAGGCGTCTCTCATGTCGCCGTTAAACGAGACGCCCGCGCGCAGCGGTCGCACGCCATGCACACCAATCGCGCGCAGCTCGTCTCCGAGCAGGGCCTCCAGCCCCCTGCCGCAGGTCGCGAAAAACTCCATGGGCACCCCTAGTTGTTCGAGAAGAAGCCGTCGATGGGCGGAATGCCGCCACCGCCACCGGGCCTGCCGTCATCGTAGCCACCCTCATCGCCGTAGTACCCGTCGTAGCCGTCATAGCCGTCGGGGCCGTTCAGGCCGTCGGCCAGCGCCCAGTCGAGTCCGTAGTTGGCGCAGGTCTGCTCGTCTTCGTACAAAAGCGCGATGGCCTGGATGTTCATCTCGTCGCCGCCCACGACTGAGAGCAGGTCGTAGAGCTGGTAGGCCGTCTCCACGAGCGGCAAGGTGATACCCAGCTGCTCTGCGGTGTCGAGCGCGACGTCGAGGGCGTCGAGGAACTCGGAGACGTTGATGTTGCCCGAGTAGTCGTGCGCGAGCATGCGCGGCACGTAGTCGATGAGCGCACGGGAACCGCCCGACGTCGATGCGAGCGTGCTGATGGCCTTGCTGTCGTTGAAGCCCGCAATATGCGCGATGGACATGGCCTCGATGGCGCCCATCATCGAGCCGGCGAGCGAGATGTAGGCGATCATCGCGGCAAACTGCCCCTCGCCCACGCCGGACTGCGGGTACACCGCCGGCGCCAGGTATGGGAACAGCGCGGACAGGTCCTCGATGGCGTCTTTGTTGCCGCCGACGAACACGCACGCCTGCTCCTTCTCGCCGAGGTTGACGACGGGAGCGTCGAGCACCTCGATATCCGAGATAGCCGCCATGGCGGCTATCTCGCGGGCGAGTTGCGGCGTGGAAAAGCTCAGGTCGACGGCGTACATGCCGGGTTCCATGAGCTCGAGCAGCCCGTTGTCGCCCAGATACAGATTCTCTACCTCGGCCGGCGTGCGAAACGAGGTGATGACGACCTGCGAGTCATCGAGCGCTGCCATGCGGTCGGAGACCGTCGGGATACCGACCTCGCGCAGCAACCCGGCCTCGATCCGGTGCCAGCTTCCGGCGACGACGTCGAAGCCGGCCTTTTGCAGCTTTACGATTGCCTCGGTGACGGCGGGATTACCCGAGCCGCCAAAGTACGTGATGCGCGTGTCAGAGGGACTAATCATGTTCTCACCCAAACTTACGTGAAAGCGGTGCCGCAGCTGCCTCGCAGCTCAGACGGCACCGCATGGTTATG
>CACZQA010000032.1 GCA_902783175.1 uncultured Coriobacteriaceae bacterium | reverse complement strand
TGCGATCAGACCGGCGACAACCCAGCCCATGCCAACGAGGAGCAGGCTGCGGCGGCGATCGAGCTTGCGCGCGCGGAAGAGGTACAGCAGCGCGCCGGAGAACAGGCTCACGCCGATGCCGAAGACGAATGCTACCGCCTGCGCTATCTCGCCGGCAACGAGCGCGACGAGAAGAGGAACGAACATCAGCGCGCCCGTGATCAAGACGAGCACGCCGAGAAAATGTAGCACGGTCGAGATATCGGCCAGGTGGAATCGCGGCAGCATAATGCAGGGATTATAGCATGCGCGGTCGAAGTGGTCGCGGGGTCTGGTTACGGGGTCGGTTCTCGCTGGTTGCGGGGGTCCGTTGGTTGCGGGGGTCGGTTCTCGCTGGCTACACGCTGGCCACTCGCTGCCGTCGTCGAGCCACTGAGAACCGACCCCACAAGCAGGCCCCACAGCCAGAGGCCGCTACTTGCCGAGGCTCGCGAGATAGCGCTTTTCCCGGCGAATCGCCCCGTTGAACAGCAAATTGAAGAGAATCGTAATCATCACCCCGAGAATTATCGTCACGATGACCATCTCGAAAGAGAATGGGGTAAGCAAGAAGACCGGGCCGAATACGAAGACACCCAAAATCAGGCCCGCGAGTATCACGACAAGCAGCCCAACGCGAATCGGATTGAACGGAATCGACAGTCTGATCACCAGGTTCACGCCCGAAACGCAGGTCAAAATCACGCAAAGCGTCGAGAACTGTTCCTGACTCAACCCCATCACGAAGCTGTACACCACAGAAATCAGCACCGCCGCCACAATGCAGATTGCGCCGGGCACCGCCTTGTTCACGACGTTGTGCAAAAACTCGCCGCGCACGAGGTCGTGATTCGGTTCAAGCGCCAGAACAAACGACGGCAACCCAATCGTGAAGCAGTCGATGAGCGTCAGCTGAATCGTCATGAACGGGTAGTTGTACGCCACAATCGCGATGAACAGCACCGACATCACTGCGCTGAATATCGTCTTCACCAGGAAAAGCGAACCGGACCGCTGCAGGTTGTTGATGGAACGCCGCCCTTCGGCGACGACCTTCGGCATCGAGGCGAAGTCGTCGTCGAGCAGTACGAGATTCGCCACCGACCTCGCCGCATCAGATCCGCTGCCCATGGCAACGGAACAGTCGGCCGTGTGCAGCGCGAGCACGTCGTTCACCCCGTCGCCCGTCATGGCGACCGTATGCCCCTGCTTCTGGAGCGCCTCGACCAGCTTGCGCTTCTGCGCCGGCGACACACGCCCGAACACGCGGCATTCCCGCGCCACGCGCTCGATATCCTCGTCGCCAACCGTGCTCATGTCAACGCATCGGTCCGCATCGGGGACCCCCACGGACTGCGCGATGTTGGACACCGTCTCGACCGCATCGCCGCTGATGATGTTGATGCGCACGCCTTGCTCGTGAAAGTACTTCAGCGTCTGCTTGGCCGTGCTGCGAATCCGGTCCTTGATGAACACGAATGCCAGCGGCGTGACCTCGCCGATTATCGCGTCCTCCTCATCGAAGTCCTCGACTTGCGCGAGCACCAGCACGCGCCTCACGCCGGCGAGACGGCTGATCGTATCTTGCGCCTCGGCGAGCGCGGAGCTGCCTTTCAAGACGAACTCCGCCGCACCGATCGCGTAGTTGCCCGCCTCGCTGCCAAAGCAGACGCCCGAATACTTGTGCTCGGAGGAAAACGGCACGATCCGCGCCGTGCCGGTGATGGCAGCGGGGACGCCCGACGGCTCCTCGAGGTCCTTCACATATGCATGCAGCGCTTTGGCGGTCTCGTTCTCGTCATCGGTCGCCTCATCGAGTGCGATGAGCGCATGCAGGGCGTCGTCATAGCTCACCCCCTTGAACGGGATGACCTCGTCGACATCCATCTCCCCCGTCGTGATCGTGCCGGTCTTGTCGAGGCAGACGACATCGACGCGCGCGAGCGTCTCGACACAGTACAGCTCCTGGACCAGGACCTTGTGCTGCGCGAGGCGGATGACGCTGACCGCGAGGACCGCCGAGGTGAGCAGGATGAGCCCCTGCGGAATCATGCCGACAAGCGCAGCGGAGGTGTGCAGAATCGCGGTCTGGAGCGTTCCTCCTCCGAGGGTCATCTCTTTTGCTACCAGCAGCGCACCGATGGGAAAGAGCAGCACGGTGACGATGCGGATGATTTTGTTGAGCGAATCCATGATGTCGGAGCGTGCACGGCGAAACACCTTCGCGGCATTGTTGATCTTCGTCGCATAATTGTCTGCGCCGACCGCCGTCACGCGCGCACGGCAGCTTCCGGCACTCACGAAGCTGCCCGACATGAGTCTGTCGCCCGCCTTCTTCGCGACGAGGTCCGACTCGCCGGTGAGCAGGCTCTCGTTCGCGCTGCACCTGCCAGAGACGACTTCGCAGTCAGACGGCACCTGGTCTCCGCGTCCAAGCTCGACTATGTCATCGAGGACGATTTCGTCCAGCGGAATGTCTTGCAGCTCGCCATCGCGAATGACGTGCGCTTTCGTCGATGTGATAACGCTCAAGCGGTCGATGGTGAGTTTGCTGCGAACCTCTTGGAAGATGCCGATGACGACGTTGCAGAGGATAATCGCGAGGAAAACCAGATTGCGGTACGAACCGGTCCAGAAAATCGCGACCGCCAAAATGACATTGACGAGATTGAACAGCGTGCAGATGTTGTCGCGGAAGATGCGCGGTATGG
>CACZQA010000031.1 GCA_902783175.1 uncultured Coriobacteriaceae bacterium | reverse complement strand
AGGCCGGCTGGAGCTACGGCGCCGCCTGCGGCGTCACCGACCTGGGCGCCATCGTCAAGTGCAACTTCATCTGCAACGAACAGGGCATGGACCCGATTTCGCTCGGCTCGACCGTCGCCTGCGCCATGGAGCTCTTTGAGATGGGCGCCATCCCCGAGGAGGACATCGGGTTCCCCCTGCGCTTCGGCGATACCGACGCCATGGTCAAGCTCACCCAGATGTGCGCCGACGGCGAGGGCTTTGGCAAGATGATCGGCCAGGGCTCCTACCGCCTGGCAGATCACTACGGGCACCCCGAGCTCTCCATGAGCGTGAAGAAGCAGGAGATGCCCGCCTACGACGGCCGCGCCATCCAGGGCATCGGCCTCGAGTACGCGACGTCCAACCGCGGCGGCTGCCACGTGCGCGGCTACATGATCTCCCCGGAGGTGCTGGGCCTGCCCGTCAAGATGGATCCGCTCGTCACCGAGGGCAAGGCCGGCATGCTCAAGACGTTCCAGGACCTCACGGCGCTGTGCGACTCGGTGGGCATCTGCCTGTTCACGACCTTTGCCATCGGGCTGCCCGAGATTGCCGGCCAATACCGCGAGGCCGTGGGCAGCGACGAATCCGATGAGGAGATCCTGCTCAAGGGCGAGCGCATCTGGAACCTCGAGAAACGCTACAACATGGCCGCCGGCATCGAGGCGGACACGCTCCCGCCGCGCCTGCTGCGCGAGGCGCTCCCGAGCGGCCCGGCAAAGGGCAAGGTCAACGAGCTGCAGACCATGCTCGCCGAGTACTACGAGGAGCGCGGGTGGACCGCCGACGGCGTGCCGACCCCCGAAAAGCTCCAGCAGCTCGGCTTCTAGGCCCAAGCGACGCGCATTGGCCGGCGCCCGCAAGAAAGAGGCGCCGGCCGCGCGCGTTTCTCATGCACCGTGAAAGGAGGACACCCGGCATGCTCGTCAAGTTCTTCGCGACCTACCGCCAGATAACCGGCTGCAAGACCTGCGATATCCCCGCCCCAGACGACGTGCTGGGGCTCATGAGAGAGCTCGTGGACCGCTGGCCGGCGTTTCGCGGGCTCGTGCTCAACGATGCCGGCGACGACAGGGGGGGCGACGTCATCATCATGGTGAACGGCCGCCACATCGAGCATCTCGAAGGCGTGCGCACCAAGCTCTCCGAGCAAGATTACGTCGCCGTCACCCCGCTCGTCGCCGGAGGATGAGAGGCATCTATGACCCCAGAAGAGCAAGCCTCGAAAATCGAGGAGATCATCGCCGCGTACCCTGCGAACCGCCGCTATGCGCTGGCGGTGCTGCAGGACGTGCAGCATGCGTTCAACTACATACCACAGCCCGCCTTCAAGGCGCTCGCCGCGCGGCTCGGCTGCCCCGAGTCGCAGCTCTACTCCATGGCGACGTTCTACAAGGCGCTCTCGCTCACCCCGAAAGGCGAGCACATCATCAAGATCTGCAACGGCACCGCCTGCCACCTGCGCGGCTCGATGAGCCTCGCGACGCAGCTCAAAAACGAGCTGGGCATCGACCCGGGCCAGACGACCGAAGACGGGAAGTTCTCCGTCGAGTTCGTGAACTGCCTGGGCTCGTGCGCGCTCGCGCCCGTCATGGTCGTGGACGGCAACTACCACAACAAGCTGCGCGTCGAGCAGGTGAAAAAGATTGTCGCACTGTACGCTGACGGCGAGAGGAGCGGCAATGACTAGAAACGTCGAAGAGATCCTCGTGTGCTGCGGCACGAGCTGTGTTGCCAACGGCGCCTTCGAGGTGGCAGATGCCATCGAGGCAGAGCTCGCGAAGGCCGGCAAGCACGCGAAGGTGCGCACCGTGCGCACGGGCTGCTCGGGCGAATGCGAGCGCGGGCCGATCGTGCGCCTCATGCCGTGCGACCTCATGTACTACCACGTCTCGGTCAAAGACGCGCCCGCCATCGTCGCCTCGCTCGACGGCGAGCCGGTCAAGCGCCTGCTCTACAACCAGGACCGCAAGTTCTACGAGCACATGGCCGACAACCCCTTCTACGCCAGGCAGCACAAGATCGTCCTGGCCGACGTCGGCATCATCGACCCGCTCGACCTCGACGCCTACCGTGCGCGCGGCGGCTACAAGGGCCTCGAGCGGGCGCTTGCCATGACGCCGGACGAAATCATCGCCGAGGTCGAGAAGTCCGGCCTGCGCGGCAAGGGCGGCGCGGGCTTTCCCACGGGGCGCAAGTGGCGCACGGCCGCCGGCTACGACAACTTCCCCAAGTACATCGTCTGCAACGGCGACGAGGGCGACCCCGGCGCGTTCATGGACGGCTCCACCATGGAGGGCTGTCCGCATGCCGTCATCGAGGGCATGATCATCGGCGCGCTCGCCATCGGGGCGGAAGAGGGCATCTTCTACATCCGCGACGAGTACGCGGCGGCGCGCGAGCACATCCAGCGCGCCATCGACGACGCGATGGCGGCCGGCATCTTGGGCGAGCACATCATGGGCACCGACCACAGGCTCACGCTTTCCATCGTGCGCGGCGGCGGCGCGTTTGTCTGCGGCGAGTCCACCGCGCTCATGGCCTCGATCGAGGGCCGCGTCGGCGAGCCGCGCGCCAAGTACATCCGCAGCGTCCAGCGCGGCCTGTTCGACCAGCCCACCGTGCTCAACAACGTCGAGACGCTCGCGTCCGTCCCCTACATCCTGCGCGAGGGCGGCGACGCGTACGCCCAGCTGGGCACCGAGACCTCCAAGGGCACGAAGGTGTTCGCGATGGTGGGCAAGGT
>CACZQA010000030.1 GCA_902783175.1 uncultured Coriobacteriaceae bacterium | reverse complement strand
GGATACGGGACATCCGCCGCCGAACCGAACACGACCACCGTCGGGACCCCTGCCTCGACGGCCGCCCGGTGGGCCTCCTGGTCGCACCCCCTGGCGCCGCCCGACACGATCGTGATGCCGCGGTCTGCCACGTGGGAGGCAAAGTAGCGCGCGCACGAGATGCCGTAGGGCGTCGCCTTGCGCGCGCCGATGATCGCAACACCGGGCTGCAGCGCCGCCGGGTCGCCGATGCCGTACAGGCACTTGGGAGGGCGCTCGACCTCTGCCAGCAGCGCCGGGTAGCCCGCGCTGCCGAGGGAAAGCTCGAACCGTCTTCCTGCAAGTTGCTGCTCCATATCTCACTCCAATGTGTTCTCGACGCGGTACATGCACGATTCGTAGAGGTGCTCCGACTTGACCGCATCGCTGCAATCGAGGTCGGCGATGGTACGGGCGACGCGCAGGACGCGTATCACGCCCCTGCCCGACAGGTGGTGCCGGCGCGCCATCTTCTCGACGAGCCGCGTGAGCTCGCCGTCGAGACGGCACGCCTCTATCACCTCGTGCGGCTTCGTGGACGACAGGGAGCGCGCGACCTCGTCGCCACGCTGCCTCGCACGCTCGCGCGCGTCGGCCACCTGCGCGGCAAGCGTCGCCGAACTCGTCCCCTTGCCGCTTTCGAGCACCTTGGACGGGTCGATGCGGCTCACCTCGCAGATGAGGTCGATGCGGTCCTTGAGCGGGCCGCCGAGCTTGCCCTGATAGCGGTTGACCTGAGCTTCGGAGCACTTGCACAGGTGCTCGTGGTCTCCCAGGTAGCCACACGGGCACGGATTGGACGCGGCGACCAGCTGGAACTTTGCCGGAAACACCGCCCTGCCCTGCGCACGCGACAGCACGACGACCCCGTCTTCGAGCGGCTGGCGCAGCGCCTGCAGCGCGGGATTGGCAAACTCCCCGAGCTCGTCTAAGAACAGCACGCCGTGGTGCGCAAGCGATGCCTCGCCCGGGCGCAGGTCGCGCCCGCCGCCCACGAGCGCCGCGGCAGACGCAGTATGGTGCGGGCTGCGAAACGGCCGCACGCCGGCGGTGATCGAGCTCAGGTCGTCGCCGACGACGGAGTGTATGAGCGCCGCCTCCCTGCGCTCGCGCTCGTCGAGCGGCGGCAGGATCGAGGGCAGCCGTCGCGCGAGCATGCTCTTTCCCGAACCGGGAGGCCCCACGAGCAACACGCCGTGCTGCCCCGCCGCGGCGATGGCAAGCGCACGCACCGCCGTCTCCTGACCGACGACGTCCGCGTAGTCGAGCTGCGCGCATGCGGGCTGCACGGCGATGACGCGAGGGCGCGAGAAACTGTTCGTGCGCAGCCCGGAGAGGTGGTCGAGGCACAGGTGCTCGAGCTGCCCGAGCTCCGGCATGCACGTCGTGACCGGCCCGCTCAGAAGGCGCATGTGCTCGCGCTGGGCCTGGAGCGCGTAGGCGAACAGCCCGGCGACGTTGCGCACGTGGCCGACGAGCGAGAGCTCGCCCGAGATGAGGCAGTCGTCGAAGGGCTTGCCCGGTATCTGGCGCGTCGCGATGAGATAGGCAAGCGCGATGGGCAAATCGTAGCCCGAGCCGACTTTCCTCACTGAGGCGGGCGCCAGGTTGACGACGATGTGCTGGTTTCCCGGCATCGAGAACCCCGCCGCCCTCACGGCGCTTTTCACGCGCAGGCGCGCCTCTTGCACCGAGCTGTCCGCCATGCCGACGATGTGCACGCCGGGAAGCCCGGGCCCGACCTCGATCTCCACCGTCACGGGCACGGTGACGACGCCGAGCAGGGCGCAGCTGCGCACGCTCGCGCGTACCGTCTCAACGGAAGTCATTGAAGCATCCCCTGTGATGGCGCAGCATGGCGCGCGTCCCGCCTTCTTTGACGCAGAGGCCTATCGCGTCGAAGCGCACCGAGGTGCCATCGTCCCACTGGAAGTTCATCATGTAGGAAAGCGCGATCCGCTCGTAGCGCTGCTGCTTCTCCGCCGTGATGGCCTCCTCGGGAAATCCCGCCGCCACGCTGAGCCGCGTCTTCACCTCGATGAAGCAGACCGTGCCGTCCGTATCGCGCGCGATGATATCCGCCTCGCCGTACGGGCAGGTCCAGTTACGCTCGAGGATCTCGAAGCCGTTGTTCACCAGATAGCGTGCTGCGGCGTCCTCGCCCCGGCGGCCAAGCTCCACCTTCGACTGCGAGGCGGGGTCGGGCGCGGCGTTTGCGCCTTGTGCCCCATCCTGGCCCCCAGCGCACGGCTCGGGCTGCGTGTCGGGCTGCGCAGCGGTCTCTCGCGCAGCTGCGCACGTACGCTCCTGCTGCGCCTGATCCTGCGGTCTCTCGGACGTCTGCTCGCCCCTGCCCTCTTGCCGCTCGCCATCGGGTACCTGCACCGGCGTCTCCCGGTGCGTGGGCGCCTGCTGCTCGGTCATCTGGCCTTCCCTCTCGAGTGTCTCTGCAATGCTCATCGTCGGACTCCTTTTTCTGTAGTGGTCTGGTTCCGCCGACAACCATCATTTCAAGCAAATCTGAGCAGACCACCTGACGTTTGTGGAGCTAGATGAGAGCAGTGCCCCGAGCCACCTGAGAGCTCGACCAGAGCCAAATCGGAGCCGCTTCGGACCCAGATGAGATTTGCGCAGGCCAAAAGGGGCGCGCGCTGTGCAATACTGGGCACACTGTCACGACAACGAGAGGTGCCCATGAAAGAAGAACGCGCCGAGTACATCGACATCATCAAGGACCTGGACGGAGACACGGCCGGCAGGAAGCAGGCACTGGGTTTCATCCGCGCATCCGACGTGTGGGTGCACGGCGAGCCTGCCCCGTTTCCCTTCGTCCCCTACCTGTTCAACAAGGCGGACCTCGACTACATCGGGGCGCAGTGCCGCATGGCCCACGGCATCTTGTGCAAGGTAATCCGCCGGTATCTCGACGACCCGTCGTACCGCGCAATGTTCAAGCTCCCTCCCGAGGTCGAGCGGCTCGTCTTGCTGCCCTGCAACTACGACCAGCTGCTGCCCATGGGGCGCTTCGACTTCTTCTTGGACGAGGACGACCTGAGCTACAAGTTCTGCGAGTTCAACACCGACGGCAGCGGCGCGATGTCGCGCGACTTCATGATCGGCCAGGCGCTCATGCAGTCCGAGACCTTCAAGCGCTTCTCGCAGCGCCACGAGGTCAGGCAGTTCGAGCTGTTCGACTCGTGGGTCGAGGCGTTCATGCGCGTCTACCGCACGGACAAAAACGCGGTCGAGCACCCCACCGTCTGCATCACCGACTTCGAGGAAAGCGGCGTGTTCAGCGACTTCAACCGCTTCATCGAGGCGTTCGAGCGCGCCGGCATACCCGCGCGCTTCGTGGACACGCGCGCGTTCGAGTTCGACGGCGAGCACCTGCGCGACGCAAGCGACGGCACCGTCATCGACGCGATCTACCGCCGTGCCGTCACGAGCGAGCTTCTGCAGCACCCCGGCGAGTGCGACGCCCTCATCGATGCCGTCGCCGCCGAGAAGGTCTGCCTGATCGGGCACTTCCGCACGACCGTCGTGCACTCGAAGATGGTCTCCATCGCGCTGTTCGACGAGAAGACCCGCGCGTTTCTCACTCCCGAGGAGTGCGCCTTCATCGACGCGCACCTGCCGCGTACCTACCAGCTTTCGAGCACGCCGGCAGGCTATACCCTCGACGAGGTCAAGGCGAACAAGGACTCCTGGATCATCAAGCCGGCGGACGACTACGGCGCGCACGGCGTGTACCCCGGCGTCGACTTCGACGCGGCGGCCTGGGAGCGCATCGTCGACGACAACCTCGACAGCGGCTACATCGTCCAGGAGTTCTACCCGCCGCGCCACGTGGACATCGTCAACACGGAGCTGGACGGGTCCGACCCCTGCAAGGTCGAGTCCTGGGAGTCGATGCCCGGCGTCTACCTCTACGACGGCGAGCCCGTCGGCTTCTACTGCCGTCTGGGACAGGAGGGCGTCATCGCCATCGACCACGGCGGCCTGTGCGCGAACAGCTTCGAGGTGCGAAGCTAGCCACGAAGAGCGGCAAACGCGAAGCGACAAACGACGGGGGAGGAATCCGAGCAGGACTCCTCCCCCGTTTCTTCTTGCTGAACGTGCGAGCGACTTCGCGCTAGTCGACCGCGACCTGGGCGGCCTTCGCGAGCCTGTCGAGCACGACCTTGCGGTCGAGCAGCTCGATGGACTCGAACAGAGGCGGGCTCACCATGTTGCCCGTGACCGCGACGCGGATGGGCTGGAAGACGAAGCGCGGCTTCGCGTCGAGCTTCTCGAGCAGCCCGCGCAGGGCAGCCTCGATTGCCTCGACGGTCCACTCGCAGCCCTCGAGGACCTTGGCCGCCTCGAGGATGGCGGTCTTGGCCTTCTTGCCGTCTTTCTGGAGCACCTTCGCGACGCTCTTCTCGTCGAGCTCCACCTCTTCGTCGAGCAGGTACTTGATCATGGGAACGGCATCGGTCATAAGCTTGACGCGCTCGCGCACGAGCGGGTAGGAAGCCTTGACGATGGTGCTGACGCGCTCGTCGAGGGCGTAGCCGGCCTGCTCGAGGTACGGACGAGCCGCCTCGAGGAACGCATCGGCGCCCATGGTCTGCACGTACTGGTTGTTCATCCACTCGAGCTTGTCGAAATCGAGCGAGCTCGGGTTCTTGCTGAGGTGGTCGAGCGTGAATTTCTCGGCCATCTCATCGCGCGAAAAGACGGTCGTCTCGCCGTCGGGGGCCCAGCCGAGCAGCGCGAGGTAGTTGAACAGCGCGTCGGACAAGTAGCCGAGATCGCGGTACTCCTCCACCGATGCCGCACCGTGGCGCTTGGAGAGCTTCTTGCCGTCCGGCCCGCAGATCATGGGCAGATGCGCGAACGTCGGCGTCGGGTAGCCGAGCGCCTCGTAGACGAGCACCTGGCGCGGGGTGTTGGAGAGATGGTCGTCGCCGCGGATGATGTGGGTCATCTTCATGTTCACGTCATCGCACACGACGGCGAAGTTGTAGGTGGGGCTCCCATCGGAGCGCACGAGGATCATATCATCCTGCAGCGAAGCGTCGAACTCGGAGTCTCCGTGGACGATGTCGTGGACGACGATGGTCCCGCGGTCCTCGGGGACCTTGAGGCGCCACACGTGCGCCTCGCCGGCGTCGATGCGCGCCTGGGCGGCATCGTGGTCGAGGCAGCGGCACGGGTCGGGCTGACGCTCGGCGCCGTTTTGCACGGCCTCGCGGCGGGCGGCGAGCTCTTCGGACGTGCAGAAGCAGGGATAGGCGTTGCCGGACTCCTTCAGCTGCTCGAGCGCGGCCGTGTAGGTGTCGAAGCGCTGCGTCTGCAGGTACGGACCGTACGGGCCGCCGACCTCCGGGCCCTCGTCCCAGTCGAGGCCGAGCCAGCGCATGGCCCTGATGATGAGATCGATGTTTTCCTGGGTGGAGCGCTCGGGGTCGGTGTCCTCGATGCGCAAGACGAACTTGCCGCCCATGGCGCGGGCGAACGCCCAGTTGTAGATGGCAGTGCGGGCACCGCCGATATGCAGCTTGCCCGTCGGCGACGGGGCAAAGCGAACACGAACTTCAGACACGGTTGGTCTCCTTAGTCAAAAGAAGGGGCCCGCCAGGCTCGATGCCTGCGGGCCCCTCCCAATTGCGGCAAAAAACGTCTCGCGATTAGTCGCCCAGCGCGATACGCGCGAAGTCGACGACCTTGATCTCGTCGCCAAACTCCTTGGCAACGGATGCGATGTAGGAGGAAACGGTCTGGTCGGGATCCTTGACGAAGTCCTGGTCGACAAGGCAGCTCTCCTTGTAGAACTTCTTCATGCGGCCCGTGGCGATCTTCTCCTGGATGTTCTCGGGCTTACCGGACTCTGCAGCCTGAGCCTTGTAGATGCTCATCTCATGCTCGCGGACCTCTTCGGGGACGGATTCCTCGTCGAGCGCGACGGGGTTGGTCGCGGCGATCTGCATGGCGACGTCCTTGCCCATTGCGAGGAACTTCTCGTCAGAAGCGGTGGCCTCGTTGTTGAAGGAGAAGGAGACCAGGACGCCGATCTTGCCACCCATGTGGATGTAGGGAACGAGCGCGCCAGTGCCCTCGACCTCGAGGCGCTTGAAGTTGGAGACCTGCATGTTCTCGCCGATGACGTGGATAGCCTCGGTGAGCGCATCCTGAACCTTCTCGCCCTCGTACTCGGACTCGAGCAGGGCTGCCGGGTCGGCGGGGTCGTTCTCGATGACGGCCTTGGTGAAGGTGTCGACGTAGCCGCCGAACTTGTCGGTCAGGGCGACGAAGTCGGTCTCGCAGTTGACCTGGACGACAGCGCCCTTCTTGCCCTCGACGAGCGCGTTGACGCGGCCCTCGTTGGTGGCACGGCCGGCCTTCTTGGCGGCAGCAGCCAGACCGCGGGTGCGCAGAACGTCGACCGCGGCGTCGAAGTCGCCGTCGGCCTCGGTCAGGGCCTTCTTGCACTCCATCATGCCAGCGCCCGTGGCCTCACGGAGCTCTTTAACCATTGCAGCGGTGATAGCAGCCATTACTCTGCAGCCTCCTCGGTGGTCTCGGCGGCCTCGGTAGCCTCCTCAGCGGGAGCCTCGGCAGCCATTTCTTCTTCAGTGACCTCTGCGCCAGCACCGGCGACGAGAGCGTCGGCGGCAACGGAGCAGAGCAGGTTGACGGAACGGATGGCATCGTCGTTTGCGGGGATGCCGAAGTCGATCTCGTCCGGGTCGGCGTTGGTGTCGATCAGGCCGATGATCGGGATGTGCAGGCGATGGGCCTCGCGGACCGCGTTCTCCTCGTGCTTGGTGTCGACGACGAACAGCGCATCGGGCAGGTCATGCATGTCGCGGATGCCGCCCAGTGCCATCTGGAGCTTGTCGAGCTCCTTGTTCATGACGGCCTGCTCCTTCTTGGTGTACTTCTCGAAGGTGCCGTTTGCCTTCATGGCCTCGATCTCTTCCATGCGCTGGACGCGGGTGCGGATCGTGGCGAAGTTGGTGAGCATGCCGCCCATCCAGCGGTAGTTGACGTAGGGCATGCCAGCGCGCTCGGCATTTGCCTTGACGGGCTCCTGGGCCTGCTTCTTGGTGCCGACGAACAGGACCTTCTTGCCCGAGGCGCCCAGGACGCTCAGGAACGAGTACGCATCGTCAAGTGCGTACATGGTCTGCTTGAGATCGAGAATGTAGATGCCGTTGCGCTCGCCGAAGATATACGGTTTCATCTTCGGGTTCCAGCGACGGGTCTGATGTCCGAAGTGGACACCGGCTTCCAGCAAGGACTTGATAGACACAGTCGTAGCCATAGCTTTGCAAAACCTCCAGTTTTCGTTAATCCTCTGCCCCTGGTCTTCGCCGTACTGCCCGCAACCTCGTATCCGACGGGGCCACTAGCGGGGCGGCTCGCAAGAGCATGTGTCAGTGTCTGCTGTGCGAAATCGCACAGCCTTTAAAGCATACCCTTTGTCCGTGATGCCCACAAGGGGCAATTTAGCGTGCGAAGAGGCCGCCCATGCTGCGACAGCGCTCAGCGTGCGTGCTACCCCAGCACGACGAGGAGCAGTCCTGCGCCCACGCGCAGCTGGATGCGAGTGCCGAGCGCTTCGTTGCTCACGCCGAGTGGAAACGACTGGGCGAGGTCCGCGTCCTCGAGCTCCCACTTGAGCCCCCACTCGCACACGCCGTGCGCGTCGCCGCCGAAGGCGAACACCGACACGCGCATGCCCGGCACGGCTGGAAACGTCACCTCGCCGTCTTGCGGGGCGACGGTGACCACGCGCTGCCCCTGCCCGCGCAAGGTGCCATGCGCCCCGTGCGCTCGCAGGAAGAGCAGCGCCTGCAGGTTTGCGAGCTCGTGTCCCACGTCGCCGCCGAGCGCCGCGTGCAGCTCGAAGCGCGTGAACCCGCGGCGCAGGCCCTCCTTGAGCGCGGCGACCGTATCGGTGTCGTCCTTTGCGACCGGCAGCCTGACGCACGGGCAGGCATCTGCCGGATACTCCCCCTGCGCGAGGCTGTCGAAATCTCCGATGAGCAGGTCGGGGACAATGCCTGCCTCCTTGCAGGTGCGAAAGCCGCCGTCGGCGGCGATGACGAAGTCTTCCGCCTGGACGTCGATCCTCGTCTGCTGGCCCGGCCCCGCGCAGACGACGTGGCAGACGGGCTCGCGCCGCACATCCTCTTTGGAGCTCTCCCCCGCCATCTACTCGAACAGGTCCATCTCACTGCGCTCGAGCGCTTTGTTGACGGTGCGGACCGCGCACATCTTGCCGCACATCGTGCAGGTGTCGTCCTCTGTCGGCGGCGCGGACTCGTAGTACTCGCGTGCACGGTCGCCGTCGATGGCGAGCTTGAACATGCCCTCCCAGTCGAACGCGTGGCGCGCCTGCGCCATCTCGTTGTCGCGCTCGCGGGCGCCGGGCACGCCCTTCACGATGTCGGCGGCATGGGCGGCGATGCGCGTCGCGACGATGCCGTCGCGCACGTCGTCGACATCCGGCAGGCGCAGGTGCTCCGCCGGCGTGACGTAGCACAGAAAGTCCGCGCCGCTCGACGCCGCGAGCGCGCCGCCGATGGCCGAGGTGATGTGGTCGTAGCCGGGTGCGATGTCGGTCACGAGCGGGCCGAGCACGTAGAACGGGGCGCCGTGGCACAGGCGCTTCTCCATCTTCATGTTGCTCTCGATCTCGTCGAGCGCCATGTGGCCCGGGCCTTCGATCATGACCTGGACGTTGCGCTCCCACGCCCGCTTGGTGAGGTCGCCGAGCTCGATGAGCTCGCAGATCTGCGAGGCGTCGCTCGCGTCGTCGATGCAGCCCGGCCGGCACGCGTCGCCCAGGCTGACGGTCATGTCGTATTCGTAGAGGATGTCGAGCAGCTCGTCGTAGTGCTCGAAGAACGGGTTCTCGTTGCCGGTCAGGCGCATCCACGCGAACAGCAGCGACCCTCCCCTGCTCACGATGTTCATCGTGCGGCCCGAGCGCATGAACGCCTCGACCGTGCGCCTGTTGATGCCGGCGTGGATGGTGACGAAGTCGACGCCGTCTTGGGCGTGTGCGCGCACGACGTCGAGGAAGTCCTGCGCCGTGCAGTCGGTGAGCTCTTTCTCGAGGTAGCCGACGGCATCGTACATGGGCACGGTGCCGACCATAGCCGTGGACATGTTGATGAGGTCGCGGCGGAACTTGGCGGTCTTTCCGCAGTTGGAGAGGTCCATGATCGACTCGACGTCGAAGTCGAGCGCCATCTTCACCTTCTCCATCTCGGTGTCGTAATTGTGCAGGTCGCCCGAGACGCCGAGGTTGACGTTGATCTTGGTGGACAGCCCCTCGCCGACGCCCCATGGGTCGATCGAGGTGTGGTTGTGGTTGGCGGGAATGACGATGCGCCCCTGGGCGATCTTGTCGCGCAGCCACTCGACGTCGCGCTGCTCTTTTTCTGCGACGCGCTCCATCTCGGGCGTGACGATGCCCTTGCGGGCAGCTTCCATCTGCGTTGAGTACTCGGGCACGAGTGCCTCCTTTTTTCGGGTTGGGTTTTGGCGCGCGGACACGCGAACGCTGCCGCGCCGTCCGCGTGGCCGTGCTACTTGGTTGCGCCGTACAGGCTGGAGAGCCTGTTGAGCGGGTTGAAGATCTTCGATCCGCCGCCGAGCGCGAGCTCGTGGGCGAGCGCGTCGGCGAGGTAGTCGTGTGCGGCGAGCACCGACTCCTCGAGGCCGAAGCCGCGCGCGAGGTTGCAGGCGATGGCCGTCGAAAGCGAGCAGCCCGTGCCGTGGAACTCGCCCTTGAGGCGCTTCGAGCTCATCTTGCGCATGCCGCTCGCCATGTACAGGCGGTCGTAGATCGTGTCCTCGGTGCCATGGCCGCCCTTGATGAGAACGGCGTCCGCCCCCATGTTCAGAAAGCGGTTCGCGCAGGTCCCGATACCCGTGATGTCCGACGGGTCGGCGCCGGCGAGCGCGCGGGCCTCGGGAAGGTTGGGCGTGACGACGGTCGCGCGCGGGATGAGACGGTCGCGGATGGTGTCGAACGCCTCGGCGCTCGTGAGCTCCCCTCCCGCCGTCGCGACGAGCACGGGGTCGAGGACCACCGGCACGTCACGGTGCTGCGACAGCGTGTCGGCTACTGCCTCGGCAACCTCTTTCGTCCCGAGCATGCCGACTTTTATGGCCCGGGGGGCGATGTCGGCGAATACCGCCTCGACCTGCGCCTGGACGATTTCGGGGTCGATTGGCTGGATGGCCGTGACCTCGGTCGTGTTCTGGGCAGTGACGGCGGTGAGCGCGCAGGTGGCGTAGACACCGTGTGCCGCTGCCGTCTTGAGGTCGATCTGCATGCCTGCGCCGGCGCAGCTGTCCGAGCCGGCAATGATGAGAATGGTCGTTGTCATAATCGTATTCGGCCCCGCATTACCGGAACCGTCCTTTCGGTCGCGATGGGTGTTCGCCTCTCAGCCGCCCGAAACGGGCAGCTCCCGATCTTGTCTCGACGGTGACAATGGTAGCACGCGGCGTTGCGCGAACGTGTAGAATCCGAAAACGTCCACATGCACGACACGAGGGAAACGAGGGCTGCATGGCAGCTGCAAAGACCGCACATACGAAGCGCCGCAGCCGTGTGCTGCTCGCCATCGAGATCGTCTGCCTCGTCGTCGTGGCGATCTGCGCCGTCATACTCGTCAGAGAGATCGGCAGCTACGTTGCCGACGACAACGACTTCAAGGCGGTCACAGAGAGCACAGGCCGGGACATCTCCGCCCTCAGGGCGCAAAACGCCGATTGCATCGGCTGGGTCTCCGTGGACGACACGCGCATCGACTACCCCGTGATGTACACGCCGCAGGACCCCGAGTACTACCTGCACCGCAACTTCGAGAAGAAGGACTCGCGGGCGGGGACGCCGTTTCTCGGCGCGGGCAGCAACCCCGACGACCAGCGCACGAACAGCCAGATCATCTACGCGCACCACATGCGCGACGGCAGCATGTTCGGCGAGCTCGAGAAGTTCAGCGACGCGGAATTCCTGAACAGCCACATCATCGAGTACACGACGCTAACCGGCGAAGCGAGCTACCAGCCCATCGCGGCGTTCTACGTGGACCTTTCCGGCGGGAACGTGTGGGAGTACTGGAACAGCGTCGGCGCGCTCGACGAACGAGGGTTCAACACGCTCGTTTCCACGGCTAGGCAGCGCTCCGTCGTCGACGCATCTGCCAGCGCATCGTACGGCGACAAGCTGCTCATGCTCTCGACCTGCAGCTACGGAACCTCCGAGCAGCGCTTCGTGGTGCTCGCGAAACAGGTCGGCTGAAAGCTCTCGCGCTCGACGCGCACACACGATGCACACGCACGACGCACGGGATGTGTGGCAGTGCCACCGTTTTCGCGCAGGGGACGTGGGATGTGTGGCAGTGCCACTCTTCCCGCGCAGGAACCGTGGGATGTGTGGCAGTGCCACGTTTTTCGCGCGTTGGATGAGCGTGCTTAGTCGAGGATCTCGTGACCGTAGGATGTGCGGCCCATGCTGCGCTCCGCAAGCACGTCGAGTACCTCTTGCAGATCGTCGGGCAGGGCATCCCTGAAAGTCAGCGTCTCGTGCGTGACGGGATGTTCGAACTGCAGACGGTACGAATGCAAGAACTGCCGGTCCAACCCCAGCTCGGTCTTGAGCGCCGCATCGCGGTTGCGTGCCTTGGCGTTCGCCGCCCGGCCGTAGAGCGGGTCTCCCACCACAGGGTGCCGCGTATAGGCCATGTGCACGCGAATCTGATGCGTGCGGCCCGTGTAGAGATGGCATTCAAGCAGCGTGTAGCCCTCGTCGCGCAGCCCCGCCTCGAAGCGCTCGAGCACGCTGAACGTGGTGATAGACGACTTGGCGTTGATGTCCTCGCTCACGGCCATGCGCGTGCGGTCGGTGACGTTGCGCGCGATGGGCGCGTCGATCATGCCCGTGTCGTGGGCGAGGTTGCCGTGGACGAGCGTCACGTAGCGCCGGTCGATATCGCGCATGCGTATCCCGTCTTGCAGGGCGGCAGCAGCCACGTCGGTCTTTGCCGCGAGCATGAGGCCGCTCGTGTCGGCATCGAGGCGGTGCACGATGCCCGGGCGGTCCTCTCCCTGCACGTGCGCGAGGTTGTTCTCGCCGCAGTGGGCGACGAGCGCGTTCGCGAGGGTGTCGTCGTAGTGCCCGCGCGCCGGATGGCAGACAAGCCCCGGCTGCTTGGAGAGCACGATCAGGTGCTCGTCCTCGTAGCGAATATCGAGGGGGATGTCGTAGTTGGGAACGACGATGCTGGGTGCCGCGCTGCGCGCAGGAACCTCAATGTGGACCTCGTCTCCGGCGAGCACGAGCCGCTTTTTCGTGGCGGACTCGCCATTCAGGAGAATGCGCCCCGATTCGATGAGGCGCACGACGGAAGAGCGCGAGGCGATCGATTCTATGCCCAGGTTGGCGACGAGCAGATCCAAGCGCGTGCCCTGCTCGTCGGGCGTGACGACATGAGTATAGGTTTCGACCATGTCTCTATTCGTTTCCCCGTGCCGTCGTGCCGTGCTCCTCGAAAGAGGGCTTTTGCTCGGACGCGTCGCCTACCTCGGCCTCTTCAGCATTTTCGCCCTCGTATTTTGCCTCGTAGGCGGCCACGTCAGCCTCCCACTCGGCGTCTTCGGCATCGGTGCCCGCACGGCGCGCCGCCTCGGCCTTGGCCTTTGCCACCTGCGCCTCGCGGCGTGCCTGCTGCGCTGTCGCCTTCTCGTCGAGCGACGCCTTGATCTTTTTCTCGTCGGCGTGGATATGCGAGAACATCGTCACGAACAGCAGCACCACGCCGATGGTGATGCACATGTCGGCAATGTTGAAGACCGGGAAGTCGACGAACGTGAACTGGATGAAGTCGACGACATAGCCCGTGGTCAAACGGTCGATGCAGTTGCCGATGCCGCCGGCGGCAATGAGCCCCAGCGAGACGATCTCGAGCGTGCGCGTCTGCTTGGCGAGCACAATCCAGACCACGATGGCGATGACGATGATGGCCGCCATCGCGACGAAGAGCATGCCGCCGCCCTGACCCATGCCAAACGCCGCGCCGCTGTTGTGCACGAGCGTGAGCGCGATGGGGCCGAAGTCGTATCCGATCGACCCCATCTGGAGGTTCTGGGCAGCCCAGGACTTGAACACCCGGTCCGTCGCCACCAGCCAGACAGCCAGCAGCGCGAACAGGAGAATGTCGAACTGTTTGCGACTAAGCTTCAAGGCTCTCCACTACCTCGTGGCAGCGGGCGCACAGGCCGTCTTCGCCCAGCTCGCGGAAGTTCCAGCAGCGCGGGCACTTCTCACCTGCCGCGGGAGCGACCGTCGCACTCGGCTCGGCAGCGGACTCGTCGACGTCGATGCTGACGGATGCCACGATGAACATCTCGGCCAGCGCCTCGGTGCCGCGTGCCTCGAGCACAGCGGCGGTCTCGGCGTTGCAGACGATCGTCGCCGCAGCCTCCTGGCTCTTGGTGAGCAGCTCGGCGTTGCGCGCTTCCTCGATCGCCTTGGTGACGGCGTCGCGCGCGGCCGTGACGGTCTCGTACGTCGCAAGGATCTGCTCGCGCTCGGCCGCGGGAATCTGCGGGACGAAGTCATCCTCGTGCATCCAGCTGGCGAGCTGGATGGACGGCTCGTGGTCGGGCCCCTTCAGGCCCTCGGGATATTTCTCGTAGACCTCGTCGGTCGTGAACGTGAGGATGGGTGCCAGCTGGCGAACCATCGCCTCGAGCATGTTCGCGAGCACCGTCTGGGCGCTGCGGCGGCCGACGCTGTCGGCGGCGTCGGAGTACAGGCGGTCCTTGACCGCGTCGAAGTAGACGGAGCTGATGGAGACGACGTAGTCGTACCAGCCGCGGAAGGCGGAGTGGAAGTGGAACTCGTCGTAGTGCCTGGTCGTCTGGTTGGTGAGCTCGATGAGGCGCGCGAGTGCCCACTTGTCGAACTCGAGCATGTCATCGGCGCTCACGAAGTCGTCTTTCGTGAAGTCGTTGAGGTTGCTGAGCAGGTAGCGGTACGTGTTGCGGATGCGGCGGTACGCCTCGGAGGTGCGCTGCAGGATCTCGTCGCTCACGCTCACGTCCTGCGAGTAGTCGACCGAGCCGACCCACAGCCTGAGCACGTCTGCGCCGAGCTCGTCGCAGACCTTGTTGGGGTCGATGACGTTGCCGATGGACTTCGACATCTTGCGGCCGTTCTCGTCGACGGTGAAGCCGCAGCTCATGACGGCCTTGTATGGCGCCTCGC
>CACZQA010000029.1 GCA_902783175.1 uncultured Coriobacteriaceae bacterium | reverse complement strand
TCGAAAAGGAGCTCGGCGTCCCCCTGTTCGAGCACGTCGGGCGCAATATCAAGCTCACGCCCTACGGCGAGCACCTGAAGGAGCGCGCACTGCCCCTCGTTGCCGAACTCGACGACATCGAGCGCGACATGCAGCGCTTCTCGGAGGCGCACGAGCGCACGATACAGCTCAACATCGGCTCGGGCTCGAACATGATCTTGGACGTCGTCATTGACTACCGCCACGAACACAGCGGATCGGAATTCCACATCACGCAGCGTGAGGGACGCGATACCGGAGACGTCAGGACCTTCACGTTGATGCCCGACGAAGACAAGCACGCGTTCGAGACAGACAGCACCCTCCTCCTCACGGAGGACATCCTGCTCGCCGTTCCCGCGCAAAGCGAGCTCGGCGACACAATCGCGCCCTCGGAGCTCGACGGCCAAAACCTCGTTTGCCTTGCGGGGAGCCGCAAGTTCCGCCAGGTCTGCGACCTGCTCTGCCAGAAGCACGGCATCGAGACCGTCGTCGCCTTCGAAAGCGACAGCCCCGCCGTGGTGCAGAAGATGATCGGGCTCGGCTCGGGTGTCGGATTCTGGCCGGCGCGCAGCTGGCCCGCCATCGACCCAGCGCTCGCCCGCCTCGTGCGCATCGATTCGGATGATTTCGAGCGCACCATCGTCATCGAGCTCGGCGCATCGCAACTCGTAACCCGGGAAGCCAGGCGTTTCTTCGAGTTCTGCCGAGAACACCTGTCCTAAACAGACAAAGGGGCTGCGGGTAAACCCGCAGCCCCTTGAAGCGCAGCGAAAAACACGCGCAACATTAGCGAGAGATGAGCTCCTCGATTGCCGCCTCTCCGCAGTATCCCGTACTCCGTGCAACGACCTGCCCACCTTTGAAGAAGAGGAGCGTAGGAATCGACGAGATACCGAACTGACGTGCCAGGTACGCCTGGTCGTCGGTGTCGACGGTGCCGAGCTTGATCTCGGGGTGCAGCGCCTCGATATCCTCGAGGACGGGCGCAAGCATCTGGCACGGCCCGCACCACTCCGCCCAGAAGTCGAGCAGGACGGGCACCTCGCTGTTCGTGACCTCCTGCTCGAAGTTCTCAGCTGTTATCTCGACTGCCATCGCGCGCCTTTAGGCCTACTGAAGTGCGAACTTCTCGAGGCCAGCCTTGGGCAGCGCGCCCGTCTGGTTTGCGAACGGCTTGCCATCCTTGAACAGGATGAGCGTCGGGATCGCCGTGATACCGAACTTGCTCGCCAGACGCGGCTGCTCGTCGGTGTTGACCTTGCCGACCTTGATCTCGGGATGCTCCTCGGAAATCTCCTCGACGATCGGGGAGACCATCTGGCACAGGCCGCACCATACAGCCCAGAAATCGACCAGTACCGGCTTGTCGCTCTCGAGAACCTCGGACTGGAAATTTTCGGATGTGACTTCGAACGTGGCCATTTCCTTCTCTTTTCTCGTTTGACCGGGCAAAACGCCCGTTTGCTTATCGTCGGTGACGACTTTACCACGCGGATGGCAACGGCGCGTCAACGGGCAGCGCCCGAAACCATGACGGATTCCCGAAACTCGGGCGCTAGCGAGAGAAACCGCCACCCCCGCCGCCAAAGCCACCGCCTCCGCCGCCGGAAAATCCACCGCCTCCTCCGCCGCCGGAGAACATGTCCGAAGCGACATCCTTGGCCGTCGCGGCATCGATGGCCGCTTGCGCGGACGCGAACGTGTTGTCGAATGCATCGTGGAAGAAATCGCCGGTCGAGGCACCAGTCGGCCCCGCCGCATAGCCGTACGGGGTGTGATACCAGTACACGGTGCTCGCAAACGCGGCATCGTCCCAAATGTCGGGATTGATCTGGTTGAGCTGCTCGGCGACGCGGTCGGACACGCCGAACAGATAGGCATACACCATCAGCTCACCCCACACCTTCGCATCCGTGGGGACCGCCTTGTCGAGCGCGGTGAAGTCCTCGAACCACTTCTTGAGAGCCTCGCAGCGCGCGTGAATCTCGACGGCGTCGCGCGAGCGACGCGGCATGAAGAACGAGAAGGCGAACATCACGACGCACCCGGGGAGCAACCCCAGCAACGGCGCGAAGTTCTCGAGAAACACCGAGGCAACAGCCGCAACCACCGCGATGCCGACCGAGATGAGCAGCATCAGGAATTTGTAGCGCTCGCCCTCGAGCTCGAAGTACCTGTGCTTGCCCACCTCGTCATCGACAGCGGATTCCCAGCGCTTCACGCCGTCCATGAACTGTTCGGCATGCTCTTTGGCGTACTCTTGAAGCTCGGACAGGGTAAACGTGTTCCCAGAAAAATGCTTGAACATCGCGTCGAGAGCCTTGCAGTCGATGCGCCCGAGCCCCGCGGCCTTGTCCTCGTGGTAGGTGAGGCGGTAGGTCGTCTCCACTTTGTCGCCGAGAATCTTGCGCTGTCTGACGGACTGCTCCGCGTCGATCGAGACCACATGCTGGTTGCCGAGATGCATCATGGTAACAATGAGGTCGTTGGGGTCCTCTTCGTTCCAGCGCCAGATCCTGCCGACGACTGCCGGGTGCACGCCCTTGGCAGGAACGTCGCGCCAGTACTCGCCTTGGAACTCGGGCTTGTGCTCTTTGCCATGGCGCCTGAACATCACGATGCTCGCGACGATCAGAGCCACCGACAGCAGCAACGGAACGACGAGCAAAAGCGCGCTCGCCATGCGCTTCAGCTGGGCTTCTCGCTGCCAACCCGCCTCCTCTTCCATGATGCTGTCCCACTGGCTCGAGGCATGGGTCTTTGCGGAAGGGACAGATGGGGTCCACGAGGACGGAAACGCAACGCGCATCTCCGCGAACGTGCCCGACTTTACTCTGGGAATCGTGTAGGAGATCGTCCCGTCGCCGTTGAAGGCCACACTGCCGGACAGGTCGCCATGACCGTAGGCGATGACATTGCTGCCGCCCGAAACCGTCTGCCCAGAAGGCACTGGCAGCGTGAGTGTCGCGTTGACGTTGTTCGTGTCGACGTCCCAGCCCTCGGGGATGAACTGCCAGTACAAGACGCTGCAGTCGTCGTATCGGTCGACCGCGTTCGTGTAGGTGTAGTCGAACACGAACGTCTTGGTGGCGTCGGAGGTATTGCTGAATGCATAGAGCGTCTTCTTCTCGCTGTCGTACGAGTAGTACCCGCTACCGGGACCGCCCATCGTGCGCCACAGCGTATCGAATGGGACCTCGGTCAGGCTGCTGCGGGTTCCGTCTGCATCGACCATGGAGACGCCGTTGACGATTGCCGAGCCAGACTCAGGCGGGTCGAGAATCGCCGCCGTCAGAGAATAGGTGCCGGTGAACTTGTATTCGCGCGCATCCACCACGTGCAGGCTTCCGTCGTCTGCTATGCCCGCATCCATCGTGTCCGAGATGCACTCATGACTTTTCGTCGAGCTGCCAGACGGGCTATCCGAAAGCTCATCGCTGAAAATGTCCATGCCGACGAAGGCCACGACGGCCACCACAACGATGACGATGAATATGCGCCCGCGGGTCACCTTGTGCTTCTTGCGCCCCATAGCACCCCGCCTCTCTATCCAGTTGGAAATCTAGCCGAAAAACGCCGTTAGAACTTGACCGAAGGGGCAGCTGCGGCAGACTCCGCCGCGTCGAACAGCTCGCGGGCCTTGAACCCGAACGGACCTGCGATGAGCACACCGGGGAAGGTCTGGATCGCGTTGTTGAAGGTCATGACGGTGTCGTTGTAGCTCTGGCGCATGTAGCTGATCTTGTCCTCGGTGTCGCGAAGCTCGCCCTGCAGCTCGAGGAAGTTCTGGTTTGCCTTGAGGTCGGGGTAGTTCTCGCTTACCGCGAACAGCGTCTTGAGCGTGCCGGTGAGGACGTTTTCCGCCTCGGCGCGCTGCTCGGGCGTGGTGGCGTTCATGCACGCGGTGCGGGCCGCCGTGACGCTTTCGAGCGTACCGGACTCGTGCGCGGCGTAGCCCTTGACCGTCTCGACGAGATTGGGGATCAGATCGAGGCGGCGCTGCAGCTGGACGTCGATCTGCGACCAGGCATTGTCGACCCGGTTGCGCAGCTTGACGAAGTTGTTGTACAGGCCGACGAGGGCAATTGCCAAGATGACGACGATAACGATGATGACGATTGCTACGATGCTCATGCGAGACTCCTATCTCGTGAAGTACCAGCTGATTCAGATTATACGGGACGCGTGGGACGCACTTTGCGCCATACGGCCAAATATCCAGATGAAGGCAGCGCCATCTGACTCGATACCGCGCAGCCGCCTCTCTGCTGCCTTGCCCGCCGGTGCCGCACGGCACATCGCACAGGCGGCAAGACGCCCGGCGCGAGGCGTTTCGGCCTGCTATTTCCCGCCGTAGATCGCGAGGGTCTGGTACGGCTTGCGGTCGCTTTCGTCGCCTGCCAGCTGCTCGAGCGTGACGCCGTCGACGTAGTCGTCGATGACGGCGTCGAGGCCGGTCCAGAAGTCGACCGTGCTGCACACGTTCTCGCGCGGGCACCCCTGGTCGAGCGCCGAGCAGGCGACGGGCATCGTCTCGCCCTCGGCGGCGCGCAGGATGTCTCCCGCGGATACTTTTGCCGGCTCGACCGCCATCTTGTAGCCGCCGTCTCGTCCGCGGACGCTTGTCAGATAGCCCGCCTTGACCATGGAGCGCGCGAGCTGCTCGAGATACTTGAGCGAAAGGCCTTCCGCCGCCGAGACCTTGCGCAGGGCAACGGTATCGCTGCCGTCGGAAGCCTGGGCCATGTAGACCATCAGGCGCAGGGCGTAGCGGCCTTTCGATGAGATGAGCATATTGCCTCCTGACTGCCGTGCTCGACGTCGTTTCCCAGCATGATAATCGACTTTTGTTAAATATCTAGTAACGCACTAGGGTTTTATCTTGACTTATCCTTTCCACTCTATAAATTAGCAACTAGTTTTATTTGCTCCACCAAGCTCCATCCGTATCGAGAGACGAGACAGGAAGTAAACATGGCTAACGAAACCAATCCCCTGCTTTCCATTCAGGGCATTAGCGCATCTGTCGAGGAAAAGCAGATCCTCCACAACGTCAACCTGGACGTCGCGCCCGGCGAGGTCCATGTCCTCATGGGCCCCAACGGCGCCGGCAAGTCCACCATGGGACATGTCGCCATGGGCGAGCCGACCTACACCGTCGACTCCGGCAAGATCATCTTCGACGGTCAAGACATCACCGACCTCACCCCCGACAAGCGCTCGCGCGCGGGTCTGTTCTTGAGCTTCCAGGCTCCCGTCGAGGTGCCGGGCGTGCCGTTGACGAGCTTCCTGCGCGCCATCACCACCGGCCGCGAGGGCCTCGACATGAAGCGCAAGGAGTTCCGCAAGCGCATCCGCTCGCTCGCCGACGAGCTGGACATGGACCGCGCCTATCTCGACCGCGAGCTCGGCGTGGGCTTTTCCGGTGGCGAGAAGAAGAAGGTCGAGATGCTCCAGCTGCTCTTGCTGCAGCCCAAGCTCGCCATCCTCGACGAGACCGACTCCGGCCTTGACGTCGACGCGCTCTCCGTCGTCTCTCACGGCATGAAGCTCTACCAGGAAACCTGCAACGGCACCCTGCTGATCATCACCCACAACACGCGCATCCTCGAGCACCTGAGCGTCGACCGCGTGCACGTCATGGTCAAGGGCCGCATCGTTGCAGAAGGCGACGCATCCATGATCGCCGACATCGACCAGAACGGCTTCGAGCAGTTCGAGCAGGCTGCTGCGAACGCCGAGTAAAGGCGGCACGACATGTCAGAGAAGAAAAGGACACAGGTCGACGACATCGATCGCAGCATGTACGACTTCCACTACGACGAGTCCGACCAAGAACACCTGGAAGCGGGCCTCACGCCCGAGATCGTGCGTGAGATCTCAGAGAAGAAAGACGAGCCCGAGTGGATGCTCGAGCACCGCCTGAAGTCGCTCGAGATCTACAACAAGTTCCCCGAGCCCGACTGGGGCCCCTCCATCGAGGGCCTCGACATGGACAACATCGTCACCTACGTCAAGCCCCCGACAGAGCAGCAGGCCAGCTGGGACGACGTCCCGGACGACATCAAGAACACCTTCGACCGTCTGGGCATCCCCGAGGCCGAGAAGTCCTACCTCGCCGGCGTCGGCGCACAGTACGACTCCGAGCTCGTCTACCACTCCATGCAGGATTCCGCGGCCCAGATGGGCATCGTGTACTCCGGCATCGAGGAGGCGCTGCACGACGAGAAGTACGAGGGCCTCATCCACGACCACTTCATGAAGCTCATCACGCCTTCTGACCACAAGTTCGCCGCGCTGCATGGCGCCGTGTGGTCGGGCGGCTCGTTCGTGTACGTCCCCAAGGGCACGAAGCTCGACTACCCCCTGCAAAGCTACTTCCGCCTCAACGCCAAGGGCGCGGGCCAGTTCGAGCACACGCTCATCATCGTCGAGGACGACGCGAGCCTGCACTTCATCGAGGGCTGCTCGGCACCCAAGTACAACGTGGCCAACCTCCACGCCGGCGCCGTCGAGCTGTTCGTGGGCAAGAACGCGCACCTGCGCTATTCCACGATCGAGAACTGGTCCAAGAACATGTACAACCTGAACACCAAGCGTGCCACCGTCCAGGAGGGCGGCGACATCGAGTGGATCTCGGGCTCGTTCGGAAGCCATGTCGGCTACCTCTACCCCATGTCGATTCTGAACGGCCGCAAGGCGCGCGCGAGCTTCAACGGCATCACGTTTGCCGGCGCGGGCCAGAACCTCGACACGGGCTGCAAGGTCGTGCTCAACGCACCGGAGACTTCCGCCTCCGTCGAGACCAAGTCCATCTCCAAGGACGGCGGCGTGTCGACCTTCCGCAGCTCCATCGTGGCAACGCCCAAGGCGGAGGATTCCGCGGCGTCCGTCTCGTGCCAGTCGCTCATGCTCGACGACCGCAGCCGCTCCGACACCATCCCCGCGATGGACATCCGCTGCAAGAACATCGACGTCGGGCACGAGGCGACCATCGGCCGCATCGGCAACGACAAGGTCTTTTACCTGATGAGCCGCGGCATGAGCGAGGAGGAAGCCCGCACGATGATCGTCAACGGCTTTGCCGACCCGGTCAGCAAGGAGCTCCCGCTCGAGTACGCCGTCGAGATGAACAACCTCATCAAGCTCGAAATGGAAGGGGCGATTGGTTAAATGGAAGCACGCACTCTCAACAACGTGAGCGCAATGCCCGCTCCGACCTGGCATTGGCTTCACATGAACGACGCGACGGTCGAGGTCCCCGAAGGGCTCGACGCCGCGAGCGACTTTGCCATCGACGTTGCCGAGGGCACGGCAGGCGCGTTCGACGCCGCGATGGCCGCGGCCCAGGAGGCCTGGGATGCCGAGCACGAGGGCTACGAGTACCAGCGCAACTACACCGACGAGCAGGCCGAGAAGCTCGGCGGCACGTCGCTTTCGGCATACCAGCAAGGCGTCGACGAGGTCGAGGCCTCCAAGGACCTCGCGCGCATGTTCGACATGGGCATGGGCGGGGACGCCACGGCATACCTGCGCGAGGTAGCCGGCACCGCACGCGTCATCGAGGCCAAGCGAGGCGAGCACGCAAGCGCATCCGTCCGCATCGCGGGGCTCGACGGGCACGCCAACGTCGCCGCGCTCGACATCGTCGCCGCGGCAGACAGCGAGCTCGACGTCTGCATCACGGTCGACTCCCCCACCCCGGGCACCGGCCTTACCGGCAGCACGATCCGCGTGTTCGCGGGCGACAACGCCAAGGTGACCATAACGCGCGTCCAAACGCTCGACGATTCTTGGATCGACCTCGACGACATGGGCCTGTTCCTGGGCAACCAGGCAGACGTGCAGATCAACCAGACCGTCTTGGGCGCCGGCAAGACCTACACCGGGCTCGCGGGCGACCTGCGCGGCACCGCCGCAAACGCCAACGTCGTGACCCGTTACCTCGGCCACGGCGACCAGAAGATCGACTTCAACTACACCTTGCGCCACCACGGCCGCAAGACCACGTGCGACCTCTACGCCAACGGCGTGCTCGCGGGCACCAGCACCAAGACGCTGCGCGGGACGATTGACCTCATCCGCGGCGCGAAGGGTGCCGAGGGCAAAGAGACCGACAACGTGCTGCTCGTCGACGAGGGCGTCCACAACAAGACCGTCCCGACCATCCTGTGCAACGAAGACGATGTCATGGGCAACCACGGTGCCACCATCGGCCACATCCGCAAGGAGCAGATGTTCTACATGGCAAGCCGCGGGCTTTCTCAGAAGCAGGCTGAGGCCATGTTCGTGTCCGCCTCCCTCGAGGACGCCTACATCGAGGCGCCCAACGATGCGACTCGTGAGGCAGTCGTGCGTCTGGGCAACAAGCTCGTCGATGGTTTTGGCGAGCTCGTCGAAGACAATGAGGAGGAACTCGCATGAGCATTGATATCGCAGCCAACCCGTACAAGAAGGACTTCCCGCTTCTCGTAAAGCACCCCGACCTCGCCTTCCTCGACAGCGCCGCAACAGCCCAGCGCCCCGAGGTCGTGCTCGCGGCCGAGCGCGAGTTCTACGAGACCATGAACGCGAACCCGCTGCGCGGCCTCTACGAGCTCTCCATCCGCGCGACCGAGTCGATCGGAAACGCGCGCAAGCACATCGCCGCGTTCATCGGCGCCGGCGAGGAGAACTACCGCGACATCGTGTTCACGCGCAACACGAGCGAGTCGCTCAACCTGCTCGCCTACTCCTTCGCGCCCACCGTGCTCGAGGAGGGCGACGAGGTCTGCATCACGATCATGGAGCACCACAGCAACATGATCCCCTGGCAGCAGGCCTGCAAGCGCGCCGGGGCCAAGCTCGTCTACCTGTACTGCGACGAGAACGGGCAGATTTCCGAGGAGGAGATGCAAAAGAAGATCGGCCCCAAGACCAAGATCGTCTCCGCCGTGCACGTCTCGAACGTCCTCGGCGTCGAGAACCCGGTCAAGCGCCTGGCAGAGCTCGTCCATGCACAGGGCGGCTACATGATCGTCGACGGCGCGCAGTCCGTGCCGCACATCAAGGTGGACGTGAAGGACCTCGATTGCGACTTCTTCGCGTTTTCCGGTCACAAGATCTTCGGGCCGATGGGGATCGGCGTGCTGTGGGGCAGGCACGAGCTCCTCGACGCGATGCCGCCGTTTCTGACGGGCGGCGAGATGATCGAGTCCGTCTCCGAGCAGGATGCCGTCTGGTCCGAGGTTCCCGAGAAGTTCGAGGCGGGCACGCAGGACGCCGCGGGCATCTACGCCACCGACGCCGCACTCACCTACGTCGAGCAGATCGGTCTCGACAAGATGGAGGAGCGCGAGGCCGCCCTCATGGCCTACCTTGCCGAGCGCATGGAGGAGCTCCCCTACATCGAGGTCGTCGGCCCCAAGGACCCGGCAAAACGCTATGGCGCATTCAGCTTTAACGTGAAAGGCGTCCACCCGCACGATGTTTCTGGTATCTTGAGCGGAGAGAATGTAGCCATTCGCGCGGGCCATCACTGCGCACAGCCGCTGCTCCTGTACATGGGGATGCATACTTGTTGCCGTGCTTCCGTCGCCTTCTACAACGACAAGCACGATATTGACAGCTTGATCGACGCGCTTGACGTTCTGGGGGGAATGTTCAATGTCAAATAGCACGACTACCAGCATCTACTCTGCTGCCCTGATGGACCACAACGCCCATCCGGACTACAAGTACGAGCTGGAAGACGCGACGTACAGCCATGACGGCATCAACGCGAGCTGCGGCGACGAGATGACGCTCTACCTCAAGGTCAACAACGATACCAACGTCATCGAAGAGGCATCGTTCACGGGGCACGTCTGCGCGATCAGCCAGGCTTCGGCCGACATGATGGCAGGGCTGCTCGAAGGCGAGTCCATTGAGGAGGCGAAGCGCCTCTCGGGGCTGTTCATCGGCATGATTCAGGGCAACGAGCTGTCCGACGAGGACAAGGAAGACCTGGACGAGGCCGCCGAGCTGCAGTCCATCTCGCGCATGCCCGCACGCGTCAAATGCGCCGAGCTCGCCTGGCGCACGCTGAACGGCATCTTGTCCGAACGTGACAAGGAGCTCGCCGGCAAGTAGCGGCAGCGCACATATCGCACGACAAGAAGACCCCGGGAAGCGCATGCTTCTCGGGGTCTTTGCTGTGGAGCTTAAGGGCAGCTGCCTACTTGGCGTCGACGCTCACGAGGGAGTAGAAGTCGGCGCCCGTCGCCTGCGCGACGACCTCGCGCGGCTTGAACCCGGCAAGCTCGAGCAGGAAACCCAGACCGACGAGCTCCGCACCCGCCTGACCAATGAGCTTGACCATCGCGACCGCCGTTCCGCCCGTCGCGATCAGATCGTCGACGATGAGCACCTTGTCCTCGGGGACAATCGCATCCTTGTGGATCTCGAGGAAGTTCTTGCCGTACTCAAGCTCGTATTCCTGGCACCAGGCCTCGCGCGGGAGCTTGCCCGGCTTGCGGGCAGGAACGAACCCCGCGCCGAGCTTGTAGGCGACCGGGGCGCCCACCATGAAGCCGCGGGCCTCGGCACCGACGACCTTGGTGACGCCGCGCCCCGCAAAGTGGTCGGCTATATCGTCCACCACGCGCTGGAAGCCCTGCGCATTGCCGATGAGCGGCGTGATGTCGCGGAAGAGCACGCCTGGCTCCGGATAATTGGGGATCTTGGCAATCAGGCTATCGTAATCGAAGGAACTCACCGGGCAATCCTCTCTCGCACTTGTTTCAGGATGTGTTTTCACAAGCACCCATGATA
>CACZQA010000028.1 GCA_902783175.1 uncultured Coriobacteriaceae bacterium | reverse complement strand
TCGGCAAAGGGCACGACGATTTTTGCCGGGCCAGTCAGGTAGACGAAGATTTCCGGGTCTTCCAAAAGCGCCTGCTCGACGCCCTCCAAGACCACATCAGGCGCGTCGTCGCCGCCCATTGCGTCGACGACCAGTTTTACCTGCGACATTGACGGGCACCTCTCTCGGCATCAATCAGACGCCGGTCTGCCCCTTGCCTCACGAGCAGACCGCCGTCCAGGCTATTGTGGAAGAAAACGGGAAAACAGCATAGCAAAAGAGCCAACGCTCACCTTGCGAGCGCCGACTCTTCATCAAAGATGCTGGATGGAGGAATTTAGTCCTCGACAGAGAGAACCTCGCGGTCCTTGTAGTAACCGCAGCTCGGGCATACGGTATGAGGACGCTTGACCTCGCCGCACTGCGGGCAAATGGAGCGGCCGATCGTGGCGCACTTGTCGTTTGCGGAACGACGAGAATGGGTGCGAATCCTGCCAGTTTTACGCTTGGGTACTGCCATCGTTATTTACCTTTCCTACACAGTGTGCCCAAAACCTACGACACGCTGAAATACTTTGAACACGCGAAAAAGTAGTCTACCACGCTTTCCGAGATTCGAGAAGGGGTCGTCAGCATTTTTCTTCCGTTCGCCTACCATCCTGGGGGACGCTACTGCTCCCCCACGCCGGCGAACGCGTCTTCGGCAACGTAGACAAGCGTCGGCGGGTACTGGAGCTGCAGCAGGCTGTGGCATGACGCGAACGCCCTGCTCTCGATGCGCTCGAGCCCGGCTGGCAACTCGACGAGCTCCAGATGTTCGCACGATTCGAAGACTTCGGGCGCGATCGAGCGCAAGCGCTCGGGAAGCCGGACTGCCCTCAGCCCCTCGCAGCGCGCGAACGCGCCTGCGCCCATCGACGCAACACCCGCGGGAAGAACGACTGCCTCGAGCGCGCTGCACATGCGAAACGCCTGCTCGCCGATGCTGCGCAGGCTCTCGGGCAGCGCAAGGCTCCCGAGCGAGACGCACTTCTGGAACGCCTCGTCGCCGATGGACTCGATATGCCCGGGAAACTCAACATCCGCAAGCGAGCTGCAGCGCAGAAAGGTCTGGCGCTCGATTGCCCTGATACCGTCGGGCAAGACGACGCGCTCCAGCTTGCGGCACCCGCGAAACGCGCCTGCGCCCAGCACCTCGAGCGTCGAGGGCAGCCCGATACGCTCGAGGTTCATGCACGAGGAAAACGCGCGCTCGCCTATCTCGACAACGCCTTCGGGAATGACGAGCTCGTGAATTTCGGCATGGTTCTCGAATGCCCGTGCACCGATCGCGCGCACGCCCTCGGGCACCTGCACGACAGGGCTGCTCCCCGTGTACCTTCTGATGCTCACCTCGAACTCGTCGAAACCCATGCACGCTCCTCGCACTCAGCATCCACGCGACAGCATCGCTATCGTCTCGCAATGCTTCGTGTGCGGGAACATGTCGACGGGGACGACGCGCTTGATCCGATAACGGTCCGCGAGCACCGTCAGGTCGCGCACTTGCGTCTCGGGATTGCAGCTGATGTAGACGATGCGCTCGGGGGCTGCATCGAGCAGGCAGCGCAGGAATTGCTCGGAGGAGCCGCCCCGTGGCGGGTTCATGAAGACGACGCTCGGGGCGCCCTCGCTTTTCGCGAGCACCTCGCCGGCATCGCCCTCGATGAACTCCGCATTCTTCACGCGGTTTATCCGCGCGTTCTCGTAGGCAATCTCGACGGCGTCGTGCACGGACTCGATGCCGACGAGAGCGCATCCGCTGCGCCTCGCCGCGATGATGCCGATGGTGCCGATGCCACAGTACGCGTCGAGCACGACGTCGTCCTTGCCCAGGTGCGCAAGCTCGATGGCCTTGTCGTACAGCGCCTCGGTCTGCACGGGATTGGTCTGGTAGAACGCGCTCGAGGGGATGCGGAACGTGCACCCGCAGACCTCGTCTTCGATCCACCCCTGCCCGTATGCCGTCATGGACAACTGCCCGAGCACCGCGTTGGTCCTGCGCGTGTTGACATTGAAGACGACGGTGGCGATTTCGGGATGCTCGTCGCGCAAGTCGGCGACGAAGGCCTTCTTGTGCGGGAACTCCTTGCGATTGACGACGAGCGTCACCATGACCTCGCCAGTTGCATGACCGACGCGGATGACCGCGTGACGCAGCAGTCCCCTGCCCGTGAACTCGTTATAGGGGGCGATATGGTAATCCCAGGCGAGGTTTGCGATGGTCTCGAGGATACGGCGACCCTCGGGGTACTCGACGAGGCACTCGCGCGCCTCTATCAGGTTGTGCGACCGGCGCTCGTACATGCCGAAATGCGGTCTTCCGCGCCGTCCGCGCACGAAGGGGCTCTGAATCTTGGCGCGATAGCAGATGGGCTCGTCCATCCCGATGACGGGATCGACGGAGACGCCGAACGGCTCGTAGAGCTCCACGAGCCCCTCGTGCTTGCGTCGGAGCTGGATTTCATAGGGAACGCTCAGCCACTCGCAGCCGCCGCATTCCCTGCCCACGGGGCAGGTGTACGTCTTGTAGCCCACGGTCATTCCTCGTTGAATTTGAGATTTCTCAGCACGGCAAACGGGTTGTCCGGATCGATGTCGTCCGAGCTGTCGCACGCGCACGGCCCCTCGTTCAGGTCGGCACCGCATGTGGGGCACAGTCCCTTGCAGTCCTCCTTGCACAAGATGACAAACGGGGTCGCGTACACGAGCGCTGCCTCGATGGGACCGGCGGCGTCAAACTTGCCGTCCTCGTCCAGGCAGTCAAACTCGTCTTGCTCGTAGCCCTCGAGCGTATCGACGGGCTCGAGCGAATAGTACCCCTCGACGTCTCCGGAGATCTCGAGCGTCGCGGGCGCGAGGCAACGCGCGCAGCTTGCATGCGCCGTGCAGCTTGCCGTGCCCGAGAGCAAGATGCCCTCGCCCGTGTTGGTGAGCGTGAGGTCGTACGAGATGCCGTCGGGCGTCTCCAGGACCTCTGCACCACGCCTGTACGACGTCTCGTCAAGCGTGCCTTTCAGAACACGAAAAGCCCCGAGCTCCGAGAGCTCGGGGTAGGCTTCGATAATCAGCGGTTTCATTGCTCGACCTCCAAAACTGCTTGCCGGTGGCGTCAAGCAACAGGTGCGGGGCTAATCGGTCATCCCGCTGTTGAGACGCTGGCGGCAACGCGTCACGTTCTTAAGCAGATTGTCCAGATTGGTCTCGAGGTTCGCGAAGATCTGGTCGGCGTAGTCCTCGGCACCGACGCGCATCTCGCGCTCGCGTGCCATGGCGTCGTCGACGATCTCCTGCGCGCGCTGCTCGGCGAGGCGGACGATCTCCTGCTCGCCGGCAATTTGCTCTGCCTGGCGCTCCGCGTCCTCGAGGATGCGGTTCGCGTCGACTTCGGCTGCCTCGACCATGCCCTGCCGGTCGCGCACGATGATGCGCGCCTGGCGCAGCTCCTCGGGGAAGATGTCGCGAATCTCATCGAGAATCTCGAAGATGGGGCCAATCTCGACCTGGCGTTTCTGGCTGTTGCCCAGGACAGGCTTGGACTGCTCGATCCGTTCTGCGAGCTCGTCGAGGAGTTCCTCGATACCTGCATCATCCATGAATGGGCTCCTTCGTTATCAAGCTTACTACGTTTATGCTGCATTCCTGATAATTAGTACCAAAAACGAGCTTGTCAAGATGTTATCACATCAACCGCGATACCGTATGACAAGAAGTTTACGGCAGGAATGCAGCAGCACCCGTGTAGTTACGAGAGGCTCAGGAAGCTCGCCTGCCCCGTCACCTTTCCAACGGTCACGTTCGCGCGGGTCACGGGCGTGCCGTCCGCGAGCACGTAGCCCGGCGCGATCTCGAGCAGCGGCGTCACGACAAAATCGCGTTCGAGCGCGCGCGGATGTGGCAGCACGAGCTCGTCTTGCGAGCTTTCGATGCCCTCGTAATCGACGATGTCCAGATCGATCGTGCGCGGCCCGTTGGGCGTCTCGCGTACGCGGCCCTGCGAATCCTCGATCGCATGCAGCGCATCGAGGAGCTTCCGCGGGCCGAGCGTGGTCTGGACCTGCGCAACCGCGTTGACGAACTCGTCTTGCTCGGCCAGGTAGGCGGGCTCGCTCGTCACGTACGTCGAGACCCTGCTCACCCACACGCCTTGCGTCTTGCGAAGCGCCTCGAGGGCATCGTCGAGCTGCTCGACCGGATTTGCCTGGTTCGAGCCGAGGGCCACGAGCGCGCGCCTCGACGTTGCAAGGACCTCGCGGGTGAGCGCGACGTTGTGGACGCGCGCCACTCGGGCCCCGTCGGCGCATGCCGCCGCCGCACACAGCGCAGACGCTAGGTCGCGCTCTTTCGGGACATCAAGTCCCGAGCGCAGCCCGATGAACGACTTACGGCTCACCGCGACCATGAAGGGGTAGCCGGCATTGGCGAAGCGCTCCGTGGCGAGCAGCAGCGCCGCGTTGTGCTCGGCCAGCTTGCCAAAGCCGACGCCCGGATCGAGGCAGATGCGGTCTCTCTCGACGCCTTGCGCCTCGAGGCGGCGCGCCATGCGCACGAGGCTGTCCTCGACCTCGGAGACCACGTCGTCGTAATGCGGGTCGTCCTGCATGTGCTCGGGCGTGCCGAGCATGTGCATGATGACCAGCCCCGCATCGCTTCCCTGCGCGACCTCGCGCATGGCCTCGTCGCGAAAGCCGGAGATGTCGTTGATGATGCAGGCGCCAGCATCGAGTGCCGCACGCGCAACGGGCGCATGGCGCGTGTCCACGCTCACCGCGATGCCCCGCCCCGCAAGCGCGGAGATGACGGGGACGACGCGGCGCGTCTCCTCCTCGACGGAAACCTCGGCAGATCCGGGGCGCGTCGACTCGCCGCCCACGTCGATGATGTCCGCGCCCTCTTCGACCATCTTGAGCGCATAGGCGACGGCTTCGTCGAACGAGTCATGGTCGCCGCCGTCGCTGAAGGAGTCGGGCGTGACGTTGCAGATTCCCATCACGAGCGGACGTGACAGGTCGAAGGTCCGCGAACCGCATTTCCAGGTTGCTGCCAGCATGTCTATCTGTTCTCCCTAATCAGGCTGAGCGCCTCTGCACGCGTCTCCGGAGACGATCGCAGCGACCCGCGCACGGCAGAGGTCGTGGTCTTGGAGCCGGGCTTGCGGATGCCGCGCATGCTCATGCACAGGTGCTCGCACTCGATGACGACCATGACCCCCTGCGGGTCCATCTCCTCGACGAGCGTGTCGGCAATCTGCGAGGTCAGGCGCTCTTGCACCTGCAGGCGATGCGCGTAGAGCTCGACCAGGCGCGCGAGCTTGGAGATGCCGCACACGCGCCCCGATTTGTTGGGAATGTAGGCGATGTGCGCGAGTCCGTAGAACGGGACCATGTGGTGCTCGCACATCGAGAAGACGGGGATGTCGTGCACGATGACCATTTCCTGGTGCCCCTCGTCGAACTTCTTCACGAACAGCTCGGACGGGTCGGCCGTCATGCCGGAGAGAATCTCCTCGTACATCCTGGCGACACGTTGGGGCGTTTCGAGCAGTCCCTCGCGGTTCGGGTCCTCCCCCACGCCCTCGAGTATGAGGCGCACACCCTCCTCGATCTTCTTGTGGTCCACGGCACATCCTTTCTCGGTAAACTCGATGACACAGTATAAAAGAGCGCCTGCCGTTTGGCAGGCGCTCTTTGACTTAATTATTGACGCGAGTCTATTGCTCTTGCGGAGGCTGCGGCGTCTCGGGATCGCCCGAACCCTCTGCCGCCTCGGGAAGCGCCTCGGGCTTGTCAGCGGTGCCCCCGGCAATCTTTTTGGCGGTCACGTTCTCGAAGAGCTGATCTTTGCGCGACGCCTCCTCGGGGTGGGCCTTCTCCCACTCGAGGTACTCGTCCCACTGGTCGTCGAGCAGCATCTGAACCGCCTTGCCCTCGACGGTCTCGCGCTCGAGCAGGACCTCGGCCATGGTATCGAGCTGGGCACGGTGCTCGCTCAAGATGCGGTAGGCCGTGTCGTGCGCCGCCGTCATCAGGCGGGCGACTTCCTCGTCGATGACGCGCGCCGTGTCGTCACTGTAGTCCTGCGCCGCAGAGAGGTCGCGCCCGAGGAACGGATTGTGGTCGCGCTCGCCGTAGACCTGATGGCCCAGGACGTCACTCATGCCAAAGCGCGTGACCATGTCCTTGGCCATCTTGGTAGCTCGCTCGAGGTCGTTGCTCGCGCCCGTCGTGACGTCGCCGTTGTTGCAGATCTCCTCTGCGGTGCGGCCGCCCAGGAACATGGCGAGGTTGTCGATCATCTCGGACTTGCTCTGCAAGAAGCGGTCCTCGTCGGGAATGGAGAGCGTGTAGCCAAGCGCCTGACCACGGGCGATGATCGAAATCTTGTGGACGGGGTCCGCATGCTCGAGCAGATGCCCGACCAGCGCGTGACCCGACTCGTGGTAGGCGATGGTGCGCTTCTCCTTGTCGGTCATCACGCGGCCCTTGCGCTCGGGGCCCGCAATGACACGCTCCATCGACTCGGTGATGACCTGGTTGGTGATGACCGTCATGTTGCGGCGGGCCGCCAGCAGGGCGGACTCGTTGAGAAGGTTCGCGAGGTCTGCGCCGGTGAACCCGCTCGTCAGGGCGGCGATGCTGTCGAGGTCGACGTCGTCAGCCATGGGTTTGCCCTTCGCGTGGACGGCGAGGATCTTCTCGCGCCCCTCGCGGTCGGGACGGCCGACGACGACCTGGCGGTCGAAGCGGCCCGGACGCAGCAGCGCGGGGTCGAGGATGTCGACGCGGTTCGTCGCGGCGATCATGATGACCGAGTCGTTCTGGTCGAAGCCGTCCATCTCGACGAGCAGCTGGTTGAGCGTCTGCTCGCGCTCGTCATGGCCCCCGCCGAGACCGGCGCCACGTTGACGGCCGACCGCATCGATCTCGTCGATGAAGATGATGGCGGGCGAGGCTTCCTTTGCCTGGGCAAACAGGTCGCGCACGCGCGAGGCACCCACGCCGACGAACATCTCCACGAAGTCAGAGCCGGAGATGCTGAAGAACGGCACACCCGCCTCACCGGCGACGGCACGTGCAAGCAGCGTCTTGCCGGTTCCCGGAGGACCCACGAGCAGCACGCCACGCGGAATCTTCGCGCCCATGGCCTGGTACTTGGCCGGGTTGGAGAGGAAGTCCTTGATTTCCTTGAGCTCCTCGACTGCCTCGTCGATGCCGGCGACGTCGGAGAAGCGCACCTTGGGCGTCTCTTCCGCGGCCTTCTTGGCCTTGGTCTTGCCAAACTGCATCTGCTTGTTGTTGACGCCGTTCATCTGCGACAGGAAGAAGATCAAGAAGCCGAAGATCAAGACGAGCGGCAGAAGCGTCGTGAGAAGCGTCGTGATCCACGTGGAGGTGGTGACGTCTTCGTTGTAGGTGATGTTGGGGTGCTGGGCCATGAGCTCCTGCAGCGAGTCATCGCCGGTGTAGGCAGACGTGAAATCGCTCGCCGAGTCGGAGTCCTTCGCGGCCTGGTCTTTGTAGTACGTGCCCTCGAGCGTTGCCGTCGACGCATGGTACGTCACGTCTTTCACCATCTCGTCTTTGACGGCGGTGACGAACTGGCTCGTGGTGAGCTGGTCTACCGGCTTGCTCGGATTGGAACCGACGACCTGGCTGACCACCAGGGCGACGAGTATCGCGGCGAGCAGCACGTACAAGACGATGTTGCGCGGCGTGTTCCGCTTCTTCTTGGGCGTGTTTGGGTTTTCTTCCACGCACGGTCTCCTTTATCGAGAGCAGTCCTATTACTTTTCGTACATCTCCGGCTTGAGCACGCCGATATAGGGAACGTTGCGGTAGCGTTCGGCAAAGTCGAGGCCATAGCCCACGATGAACTCGCTCGGGCATTCGAACCCAACGTACTTGCAGGTGATGTCGGCCTTCTGCGTGCCTTCCTTGCGAAGCAAGGCGGCAACTTCCAAGGACTTGGGGTTGCGGCTCTGAAGCATCTTCATGAGATACTTGAGCGTCAGGCCAGAGTCGAGGATGTCCTCGGCGATCAGCACATCGCGCCCCTCAATCTCGGAACTCAGGTCTTTGATGATGTGGACGACGCCGGATGACTGCGTCGAGGCGCCGTAGGAGCTCACTGCCATGAAGTCCATCTCGAGGGGCAGCTTGATCTCGCGGACGAGGTCTGCCATGTAGATGGAGGCACCACGCAAGACGGAGATGACGAGCAGGTCTTCTGCGTCTGCATAGTCTTTCGTGATCTGCGCACCCAGCTCTGCGACTCGGCTCTTCAGCTGCTCTTCCGAATACAAGACCTTCTCAAAATCTGGATGCATGACGCTCCTAACATCATCGACAACTTCGCCATTATCGCACGGGGCGTGCGATTTCCTTAATTCATCACCGTATTGTCATCTACCTGCCGACATGCGGTGACTATCAAAATATGCATTATTGCGCACGCGAGCAACACAGAAAGCCGTCTGCGATGCGGATTCGTATCCCGCCCGACACCTCGGTTGAGAAGCGCGGGGTCGCAAGTCCCCTGACGACGCGCTCTATCTGGGCGGACTCGAGGCGCGCGTCGGGGTTGACCTCGAGCAGCACCCGGCGGATCACGCGGCGTGCGTACGGGCGCGGCAGCTCGGCGAGCGCCGACGTCGGAAAGCGGAACTCGCCCCCAGCGCGCACGAGGTTCTTCCGGACGTTTGCCTCCACGGCACGGGAGACTTCCGCGTCCTCGCTCGCGATGAGGTCCATGGTCCGCGCGAGAGACGCCTCGAACCCCGGGCGCAGATCGCGCAGCACGGGCATGAGCTCGTGGCGGATCCGGCTCCTGAAGTTGGAGCCGTCGTCGTTGGTGGCATCCTCGCGCCACAGCGCATAATCCGGCTCGGTCGGATGGCAGCTGCGCAGGTATTCGCGCAGCTCCTCGCGCGTCGCGTCGAGCAGCGGGCGGCGCAGGCGGCCGCGCCTGCGGGGAATGGAGCCCAGGCCACCGGGGCCGGTACCCACGAGCGAGCGCATGTAGAAGGTCTCGACGCGGTCGTCGAGCGTGTGGGCGGTGCAGACGAGCCCGAGCGAGCGGTCGACGCCCGCGCTGTCGCAGATGCCGTCGAGCACCTCGCCTGCCAGCCGGTACCTCTCCTCGCGCGCAACCGCTTCGATGCCGCCGCGGCCCTTCGCGGCGAGCGCGGCGATGTCGACACGCCGCACCTCGCAGGGGACGCCGAGGTTTCTGCACTGCGAGATGACGAACTCCTCGTCGTCATCGGCATCCATCCCCCTGAGCTGGTGGTTGACGTGCAGCACGTGCAGATCGCAGCGCTGCGCGGGCACGAGCGAGCGCGCCAGCATCCGCACGAGGCGGTCCTTTGCCTGTTGCGCCTCGTCCAGCTTGAACATGACCGTGCCCGTTCCGCGCACATAGCGGACCGCCAGCTCGAGAAGCGCCGTCGAGTCCGACCCGCCCGATACCATGAGGAGGACGGGGATCTTGCGCATTGTCTGCTGCGCCATACTCACCACCTGTGGATCAGCCATAGAGCAGCCGCAGCGCCCGTGCCGCAGCCGCCCCGCGAAAAACGTGCCCCACGAAAGAGCGCTACTTCGATTCCTCGGCAAGGGAGCTCAAGATCTCCCCCACGCAGCGCTTGACCTCGTGCTTCGTCTTCTCGATGTCGATGGTCAGGTATTCGCCGTCTCGGTAGAGGACCTTGCCGTCGCACATGGTCATGACCACATCCGCCGCGTTCGCGCTGTACACCAGATTGACCGCCATATCGTAGACCGGCGTCATCCACGGCGTGTCGATGTCCATGACGATGAGGTCTGCCTTCTTGCCCGGCGCGAGCACGCCGCAGTCGTCGCGTCCCTGGGCCTTCGCGCCGCCTGCCGTGAGCATCCTGAGCACGTCTTTGGCGGGGATGACCGTCGGGTCGAGGGCGTTGCCCTTCTGGCTGCAGGCGAGCAGGTAGGCGCTTTGCAGCATGTTGTGGGTGTTGTTCGACGCCATGCCGTCGGTGCCCATCGAGAGGTTCACGCCCGCGTCGAGCATCTTTTGCACGGGCGCAAAGCCGCTGGCGAGCTTCATGTTGGATGCCGGGTTCAGGCTCACGTTCACGCCCCTGCGCTTGAAGATGTCGATGTCGGAGTCTTCCACCCACACGCAATGCGCGGCCGTCGTCGGGCTGTCGAACACGCCGCAGTGCTCGAACCAGGCGGCAGGCGTCATTCCGTCGTGCCGCTGCTTGCACTCCTCGTGCTCGGCTTTCGTCTCGGAAAGGTGCAGGTGGATGTTGGCGTCGTGCGCCCGCGCCTCTTGTGCCACGCGGCGTACCATGCCCTCGGGCGTCGTGTACTCGCCGTGGATGCACATGTCGATTTTGACGCGCCCGCCCCCGGCGTTCTGGTAATTCGCGAAGAGCTCCCGGTTGACCGCCGCGACCGGCAGGCTGTCATAGTCGGTCTCGACGAAGCACATCGTGCCGCCGTCGGTGTGGTTCGCCTTCATGCCCGCCTCAAGCGTCGCGTTGGCACGGTCGATAGTCGCAAAGTACATGTCCGTGTAGCTTACGACGCCGTAGCGCAGCATCTCCGCCTGGGAGAGCATCGTGCCCCAGTAGTGGTGTTTGCGCTCCATGTCCATCTTGCCCTCGAACGGCCAGACCGTGTCGTTGAGCCACTGCTGCAGCGGCTGGTTTTCGGCGTACCCGCGCAAGAGCGTCATGGGCGTGTGCGCGTGCGTGTTGTAGAAGGCGGACATGAGGAGCTTGCCCGCGCCGTCGTAGCGCTCCCCGAACCTCTCGGGCCGCTCGGGCTCCGCATCTCCCACATAGGTTATCGTGTCGCCCTCGACCCCGACGAACATGTCCTTCTTGTAGTCGAGGTTCTCGTCAAGAATATCGATGTTGCTGAAAAGCATATGAGCGTCCCTTCGCATTAGTAGACGTCATCCAATAATACACGTTCCCAGATTTGCGCCGTAAGGCACGATGCGAAAAAGCGACGGGGCTACTTGCGCCGTTTGTGGTCACGCCGCATCCACAGCAGGTCCCAGATGGCGAGCACCATGCCCGCAAGGATGCAGAAGAAGCCGAACGCCGGGACGCCGGCAATCTCCGGTTCGAGCCCCGTCGTGCACAGGATGCACGATCCCAAAAACAGCATGCCCGCCAGCAGGGCCAACGTGAAGTGGTCGATCGAGCTGCCCAGGTCCTCGCGCGTGACCTTGTCGGCGCTAAAGCTCATGGCGGCCTTGACCTGACCTTTCTGGAGCATGTCGAGCGTGTCTGCCATCTTCGTGGGGAGCCCGACCGTCGCCTCGACGCCGTCCACGCCCGAGTTGAGCAGGTCGCGCAGGTACTTCTCGACCATGCCGTCGTCGAAATGCGCGCTCATGTACTCCTGAATGGCCGACATGATGCTGACGTCGCCGGATATCACGTGGAGCGACCCCTCGAGCGTCACGAGCCCGCGTGCAACGTTCAGAATCGACGGGTTGAACTCGAAACCCCCCATGGCCATGTTGCCGATGAGGTCCTGCAAAAGCGCGCCGGTATCGAGGCTCTGCAAGTCTACCGAGGCATATTGCTGGATGAGCAGGTCGCAGGTGGAGAGCAAGACGGTGTGGTCGATGGGGCCCGTCGGGCGGACCAGCACCTGGATTGCCTTCATGAGGCCGTGGGAATCCCTGCGCGCGATGGCGGTCATGACGTTTTTGGTCGCCTCGCGCTCGACGCCCGTGAGCATGCCCATGATGCCGAAGTCGATCCACTCGATGCCGTCGAAGTTCCCGTTTCCGTCGCTCGTGAGGATCATGTTGCCCAGGTGGGGGTCGGCATGGAAGAAGCCGTCGTCGAGCACCTGCTCCATCCAGTTCTTCGCGATGAGGTGGGCGAGGTCTTTGCGCTTGTCCTCCGGTATCTGCTCGAGCACGCCGTCTTGCTCGAGACGTGGCCCGCGCGCGAAGTCCATCGTCAGCATGAGCGATGTGCTGTACTTCTCGAAGGCGCGCGGGGACTTGATACCCTCGCGCGACACGTTGTTGCCGTGGAAGCGGGCGAGGTAGCGCATCTCGATGGTGAGGTCCATCTCGTCTTTGGACGTGCGCTCCAGCTCGTCGAGGAGCTGCTCGAACGAAATCTGCGCCGAGCTCGTGTTGATGAACTCGTAGGTGGCGAGCAGGCGGCGCATGAGCAGGATGTCTTTTGCGACGACCTCGGCGACGCCTGGCCGCATGACCTTGACCGCGACCTCATCGCCCGTCTCCTTGAGGATGGCGCGATGCACCTGCGCGACGGACGCCGAGCCCAGCGGATGCTCGTCGAGCACGGAGAACACGTCTGTGTACGGGCAGCCGAGCTCCTCGTTGATCGTCTTGACGACGGTGTCGAAATCGACCGGCTCGACATCTGCGCGCAGCTTGCCGAACTCGTCGCAGTACTCTTTGGGCAATACATCGGGGTGCGTGGAGGCGATCTGCCCGAGCTTGACGAACGTCGGGCCGAGCTCCTGCAAGATGGCGACTGCCTTCTTGGGCGTCAGCCCCTGCGTCGTCACCTTGTACTTGCGGATGATCCCGAAAATCTCGCGCATGCGCTTCGAGCTCGTCTTGTCCTCGACGGACAGGCGGGCCAGCTTGACGGCTTCTTGGAACGTCGGCATGCGTGCATCACTCCCGAATCATAGGAAAACTCGGTCAACAGTTCTGCAAGCATTGTAGCAAGCAAAGCTCGAGCACCCGCACGTATGCGCCTAGCGAGCGTATTTTTCCATCAGGCTGCCGCCGCAGGACGAACCGCATCCTGCAGCGCACGAGTAGCAGATCGGGTTGGCAGCAATGCGCCGCTGCGCAAGCGGGGTATCGACGATGTCGCGGATGTTTTTCGGCCCGTCGATGGGCAGGCCGAGCACGTGGTTGGCCTCGCAGTCGTACAGCCCGCCGTCGTAGTCGACGTTAATCTGCGTGCGGCACATGATCCGCGCGACGACGGCGGCGTTGTAGTTGTCGGCCAGCAGCTTGAGGTAGTAGTCGAACTTGCCCTGCGACTTCAGCTTGTTGGCAAAGCGCCCCAGGTTGTAGTTGTTGAACGCGTACAGCCCGTTGAAGTCGACGTGCTCGGTGTTCGCGAGCTCGTAGCGGTAGAACTCCTCGAGGTCGCCCTGGTCCGGCGGGAGGAACGGCCCGTCGACGTTGTAGACGAGGTCGATCTGCAGCTCGGGATCGCGCCCGTAGCCGCGCTCGTTGAGGTCGCGCAGCACGGCGATGATGCGGTCGAACGAGCCGTTGCCACGCTGCTCGTCGGTACCTGCGGCGTTGAAGTACGGCAGCGAGGTGACGATCTTCACCTTGTTGTCCACGTAGACGTCTTTGAAGTGCTCGTATTCCGGCATGTC
>CACZQA010000027.1 GCA_902783175.1 uncultured Coriobacteriaceae bacterium | reverse complement strand
GGTCTGCTGAGCGGATTTTTCGCAAAGTTACGCGCGCGTCGCAAGAGAAGCTAACGCCAGCTTGCCACTCTATCGCTCGTCATCCAGCGGCTCGCTGCCCGGATGCTCGTCCTTTGACTATTCGCCCTCTCCGGCGGGGATGTAGCCGGATTCCCTGTCCTTGCGCGCCAGGTAGCGCGACAGCAGGCTGTGGGGGTTGTTCACGAGAACGGTCAGCCCCATGCCGAGCACGATGGGCAGGTAGAACGTGAAGATACGCCATACGAACGTCGATAGCGCGACGAGCGAGCTGTTGGAGTACACGAACGAGAAGAACGCCACGTAGCTGCCCTCGGCGGCGCCCATGGCGCCCGGCAACGGGACGAACGAGGAAATCATGTACACGAACGCCTGGCACGAGATGACGGTGACGATATCGCTGCCGGTCTCGCCAAAGCCCAGGTAGATGATGTAGGAGACCGAGAAGAAGACGGTCAGCTGCACGACGGTCACGCCGGCAACCTGGAACAGGAGCTTGGGCGAGCTGAGCAGAAACGTCACGCCATCGTACGCCTCTCGCATCGAGTGCAGTGCGCGCAGCTTGACCTGCTCGGGGTGCTTGATGATGTGGATGCGCGCCAGAAACCCGATGCCCCAGACGACGAAACGCGTCGTGGTCTTGCGCGCGAAGGCGAGCGCGAGCAGGGCGGCAACCAGCCCGACGCCTCCCACGAAGCCCACGATGACAAGCGCCATGAGCGCGGCGAGGTGCTGGGTAAAGTACCCGAAGCGCAGGACGAGGACGACGACGGAGTACAGCGTGACCGTGGTCTGGTAGACGATGAAGCGGCACAGCAGCATGGTCATGGCATCCGAAAGCGGCAGCCCGAGGCGCCGGTAGTAGTAGGCCTGCATGGGCTGGCCGCCGCTGGAAAGCGGCGTGATGCCGTTGAAGTACTGCCCGATGATCGTGACGATGTTCGTCTTGAGAAACGAGAAGCCCTTGTGCAGCTGGTTTACCAAAAGCTGCATGCAGACCGATTCGAGCACCCAGTACACGATCATGCCGCCGAGCGCGGCGAGCAAGAACCAGTAGTTGAATTGCTGAATCGCCTCGAGGGTCTTCGTGCCCTCGCCGGCGATGAACAGGTATCCGAACAGCACGGAAAACGCGATGACGACGAGCACGGCGTTCAGGCGACGGCCCGTGATGTGAGGCGGCTTGTCCTGCTCGATGCCCTCTTCCATCTCGAGGACCGATTCCTCCAGCGGAATCTTCTCGGCGCTTTTTGACTTTGCCTTGCCGGCACGTGCGCCTGTAGCAGTCGCAGGGGATTTCTCGTCTGCGGTGTCCGGCTGCTTCACAACTTCCTGCCCTTCATAGAGGTTCGCCGTAGGCTAGGCAAACTTGAAAATTTTCTTGGCGAGCCAATACGCGCCGATGACGCCCTTGCGGACCGGAGCGTGCTTCCTGTTTGCCAGACCGGCGAGCGAGCGTGCCACGCGCTTGTACAGGCCGGGATTCTTCGTCTTCATGTAATCCCAGAGCTTGTCGTTTTTCTGCAGCGACTCCGGTGTGTTGATCATGAACAAATAGATAGTCGAGGTCGACATCATCGCGGAGATGTAGCGCGAGTAGAGCTCTGCCATCTGCGGGTTTTCCGCTGCCATCTCGTCGATGTCGTAGTCTTCGATGGAAAGGCGCGTCGCCATGAGCTGTTGGTCGATGCGCTTCTTGACCGTCTCGATGCCGATGGACTGGTCCTCGCGGCCGATCAGGTACTGATACACGTCGGCGTTGACGTAGTACATGCTCTTCACGTACGGGAGCGGGTGCAGCATGAGGTAGCTGTCCATGTAGCACACGTTTTCTGGCAGCTTGACGCCGCTTTGGCGCAGCACCTCGGTGCGGTACCACGTGGCGTGGACCATGATGTACTGGTCGATGCGCGGCTTGTTGAGGTCGCTCCACGTGAACTCGCGGTCTTGCGGCATGAGGTTGTCGTAGCGGATCGCGTGCTTGGTGTTGTCCACGAGGTGGTCGTACACGAAATTCGAGAAGACGAGGTCGAGCTGCGCGCCGGGCTCTGCATGCTCTTTGAGAACGTCGAGCACCATGCCGAGCGCCTCGGGCTCTACCCAGTCGTCGGAGTCGATCACCTTGAAGTACACGCCGCGTGCGCGCGCGATGCCCTTGTTGACGCCACCGCCCCAGCCGGCGTTTTTCTGGTCGATGACGGTGATCGTGTCGGGGTAGCGGCGCTCGTAGTCGCGCGCGACCTCGAGGGTGTTGTCCTTGGAGCCGTCGTTAACGACGAGGATCTCGCAGCAGTCCTTGGCGACGAGCAGCGAATCGATGCAGGTGCCCATGTAGGCTGCGGAATTGTAGCAGGGGACGAGGAACGTCACGACTGGTTGTTGGGACGGGCGCTGTTGAGTGGTGCCTGAGTCAGAATAGTCTGATGCTGCCGCAACAGATGTATCTGGCATGTGTTCCCCGATCCCTAGACAATAAAAATGGCGCGCAAAAGCTGTGAGCGCAGTGGCAACGGCTGTTGGCCGTGGTGAACTTTTACACAAGTTTTTCCATTATACAAGAGCGGACGGATTTGCCAAAATCGCGCTGCAGACACCACAAAACGAGCATGGTCCCAACGGGAGAGAAACGGCTCTGCCTGTGGGGCCTATTTCGGAAGAATCGTGTCTCAGCGCTGCGCTATGATGTTTCGCCAAAGACGGGTATGCCGCAGCTCGCGTCATCGCGCGTCTTGCTACACTTCGTTATGTGAAAGATGCCGAGAAAGGGGGCGCAATGCCACGAGAGTCAAAGGCGAGAAAGCGCGAGCGCGCCATCGAGGTGTGCCGCCGCATGAACGAGCTCTACGGCGACGTTGCCCCGGCGCTGCACTTTTCCAGCCCCTTCGAGTGCGTCATCGCCGTGGCGCTTTCCGCCCAGACGACAGATGCCAACGTCAACAAGGTGACGCCCACGCTGTTTGCCAAGTACGGAACGCCCGAGAAGATGGCGCAGGCGGACTTAGCAGACGTCGAGAGCATCATCCACTCGATCGGCTTTCACCATAACAAGGCGCTGAACTGCATAAACTGCGCGCGCATGATCATGGCGGACTTTGGCGGGGAGGTCCCCCAGACCATGGAGGAGCTGCAGAAGCTCCCCGGGGTGGGGCGCAAGACCGCCAACATCGTCATGAACGTGAGCTTTGGCAAGTGCGAGGGCATCGCGGTCGACACGCACGTGTTCCGCATCGCCCACAAGCTCAAGTTGTCCAACAAGAAGACTCCCGCCGAGACCGAGCAAGACCTGCTCGACCTCATCCCGCAGGAGCTGTGGACCGACGTCAACGACCAGTGGATCAGGCTGGGCCGGCAGTACTGCATCGCGCGCCGCCCCCAGTGCGCGAGCTGCCCGCTTGCCGACATCTGCCCGAGTGCGGGGAAGTAGCCATGAAGCTCAAGGTCGTGGCAGTCGGGAAGCTCAAGGAGCGCTTCTGGAAGGACGCCGTGGCGGAATACGCCAAGCGCCTGGGCGCCTATGCCAACCTTCAGATCGTCGAGGTGCCCGACCGCGACCCCGCCAAGGCGGGCGGGGATGCCGCGGTGGTCAAGGCGGAAGGCGCCGACATCCTGAAGGCGGTGGGCTCCTCGTACGTCATCTTGCTTGCCATCGACGGCACGGAACGCTCGAGCGAGTCGTTCTCGCGGCGTCTCGACCAGCTCATGACGCACGGTGCCGGCAGCATCGCGTTTGTCATCGGCGGCTCGACCGGCGTGAGCGACGAGGTGCGGGCGCGCGCCGACGAGACGCTGTCGTTTGGCCCGATCACGCTGCCGCACAACCTCGCGCGCGTCGTCTTGCTCGAGCAGACGTACCGCGCGTTCAAGATAATGAGGGGCGAACCCTACCACAAGTAGAAAGTACGGTGCTTCACCGACATGCTTATCGACAAACTGCAAAAGAAGTTCTTCGCCGGCCAGCTCATGCGCCCGGCACTCGAGAAGCTCGATGGCGGCGACGACGTGTCGCTCGGCGTCGTGGCCTCGGTCAGGCCGTTTGTCGTGGCCTCGCTGTATGCACGGCACCCGCGCCCCATCCTGGTGGTGGTGAGCGGCGACGAGGCGGCCGAGCGCTTCTCGCATGCGGTGGCGTCCTATATCGGGCGCAAGAACGTGCTCGTGCTCCCCGAGCGCATGGATTTGCCCTGGCAGGAGAAAAAGCCCGACCTGGCGGTCGTCGGGGCGCGTACGCGCGCCATCGGCCTGCTGTCGCTTGGCCGCCCCGTCGTGGTCATCGCGGCGGCACGCGCCCTGCTCAGAAAGCTCGCCCCCGCCTCGGCGCAGGTCTTCAACCCGCTGCTCATCACGCGCGAAAGCGGCGTGGTCGACGGCGCGAGCGGCGAGATGCTTTCCTACGAGGAGCTGGGCGAGGAGCTCAACGCACGCGGTTACGAGCGGCTCGACGAGGTCGACGGACCCGGCACGTACAGCGTCGCCGGAGACACCGTCGACATCTTCGGGGCGGGCATGGCGGCGCCCGTGCGCGTCGAGTTTTTTGGCGACGACGTGGACGGGCTGCGCCGCGTCGTGGCGAGCACCGGCCAGACCATCGGCGAGATAGACGAGGCGGAGATCTGGCCGACACGCGAGTTCAACGTGGGCGCGTCGAACGTCGCGCACATGCGCAAGGTGCTCGTGCGCGAGTTGGCCACCGACCAGAAAGTCGTCGACGACGTGGCGGCCTTCGAGGCGGGCATTGCCTTCGACGGCATGGAGCGCTACCTGCCAAGTCTGTACAGCACGCTCGAGCAGCCGGTCAATCACGCCTCGAGCGACACGCTCGTCGTGCTCGCCGAGCCGCGCTCCCTGTTCGACGACGCCTCGCGCCGCTACGACGAGATCATGGCGCGCGCCAAGGAGGCGGGCGTCAGGCCCGAAGAGGTGGAGTCGCTTTTCAGCCTGCCGGCCAAGATGGACTTTGGGAGCCAGCAGCGCCTGACCCTGCTTTCCATCATGCGCGTGGGCGGCGCGGTGGACGTCGACATCTCCATCGAGCGCCCGAGCCTCTCGGGCAAGGAAGAGCGCCTGTTCGCGCTCGTGCGCTCGCTCATCAAAGAGGGCGTGACCACGGTGTTCTCGGTTGCCGACAGGCACGCGCGCGAGGATATCGAGCTCGTCTTTGGCGACAATGCGGTCCCCTTCGTGGAAAACCTCAACTTCGCGGATGCCCCGCTTGCCTCCGAGTACTTAAACATCACCGACGTCGACATCGCGAGCGGTTTCATCGCCCGCGACGCGCACCTGGCCGTGCTGTCGCTGGGCGACCTCTCGCAGCGCGGCAACCAGCGCACGTCGCGCCGGCACGTCGACATCACCGAGATAACCTTCCCCTACCAGCCGGGCGACTACGTCGTCCACGCGAGCCACGGCATCGCCCTGTTCAAGGGCATGGTCAAACGCGAGGTGGCGGGCGTCGAGCGCGACTACCTGCTGCTCGCCTACGCCGAGGGTGACAAGCTGTTCGTCCCCGTCGAGCAGATCGACCGCGTGACGCGCTACGTGGGTCCCGACGGCTCGTCGCCGCGCCTCACGCGCCTCAACTCCGCGGACTGGACCCGTGCCATCGGCAAGGCGCGCAAGTCCGCCAAGAAGCTCGCGTTCGACCTCGTCGATCTCTACGCGCGCCGCTCGTCGGTCAAGGGCTTCTCGTATTCTTCCGATTCGGTCTGGCAGGAGGAGATGGAGGCCATCTTCCCGTACGAGGAGACGCCCGACCAGCTCACCGCCATCGCCGACGTCAAGGCGGACATGGAATCCGACCGCCCGATGGACCGCCTCATCTGCGGCGACGTCGGGTTCGGCAAGACGGAGGTGGCCCTGCGCGCCGCCTTCAAGGCCGTGAGCGACAAACGCCAGGTCATGATCTTGTGCCCGACGACCATCCTCGCCCAGCAGCACTACACGACCTTCCACGACCGCTTCGCGCCCTTTGGCATCGACGTCGAGGTACTGAGCCGCTTTCGGACCGACGCCCAGCAAAAGCGCGCCCTCGAGGGCTTTGCGCAGGGCACGGTGGACGTGCTCGTCGGCACGCACCGCCTGCTGAGCCGCGACGTCAACCCGAAGAACCTCGGGCTCATCATCATCGACGAAGAGCAGCGCTTCGGCGTCCGCCACAAGGAATTCCTCAAGCGCCTCCGGGCGACGGCGGACGTGCTGACGCTCTCGGCGACGCCCATC
>CACZQA010000026.1 GCA_902783175.1 uncultured Coriobacteriaceae bacterium | reverse complement strand
AGCGCGCCGCGAGCCAGGGCGATGGGCAAGGAGGCGCCTGATGGTCGAGAAGACGAGCGCATCGGTGGACGAGACCATCGAGCTGGGGCGGCAGCTATCCACCTGCCTGCGCCCGGACGACGTCGTCTTGCTCTCGGGCGACCTCGGTGCGGGAAAGACGCAGTTCTCAAAGGGCGTCGCCGCAGGCCTGGGAGTGAGCGCGGACGTGACGAGCCCGACGTTCAACATCCTCATCGAGTACGAGGGCTCCTCGCTCATGCTCTACCACTTCGATCTCTACCGGCTCGAGGACGCCGAAGAGCTCGAGGATATCGACTTCTACGGGGTGCTGGAAAGCGGGGGCGTCTCGCTTGTCGAGTGGGGCGACAAGTTTCCCGACGCGATGCCGGACGAGTACCTGGACGTGCGCATCGTGGTAGATGGGGGCGGCGTGCGCCATCTGACGGCAACCGGGCGAGGAGATGCAGGTCAGCGCCTCGAGGAGGCGTTCGCGCAACGCGGATAAGACGCTTTTCCCAGGCGGCTCCGGCTTCGCTTGACGCCGCCGCGCCCCGGCGCGTTCCTTGTTGCCGAACCGATGCCTTCCATTCAGCGAATCTTCAGGAATTCACGGTAAGATAGCCACACTATGCCACAGACAGACCCCTACAGAGTACTCGGCCTCACGCCTGGCGCCTCGAAAGACGAGGTCACCAAGGCGTACCGCAAGCTGGCCAAAAAGTACCATCCCGACCTCAACCCCGGCGACGAGCAGGCCGCCAAGAAGATGGCGGAGGTCAACGCCGCATACGACGCGATCATCAACGGCACGCCCTACGGTCCGCGTGCGCGTCAGAACCCCTATGCGCAAAACACGACGACCAGCTCGTATGGTGGTGGCCAGCAGGGCGGACAGTACTACGATCCGTTTGGCGGCTACACCTACACGGGCGGGCAGACCACGGGCAACGCCGGCGGCCAGGGCCAGTACTACGACCCCTTTGCCGAGATGTTCAACCAGTGGGCCCAGCAGGCGCAGCAACAGCAACGGCAATACGAGCAGCAGTACCAGCACCAGCAGGCAGAGCAGCAGGCGTACCGCGAGGCCCAGCGCAAGGCGCAGCGCCAGCAAGCGGGCGGCTGCCTGAAGTGGGTCGTCATCATCATCGCGCTCAACCTGTTCATCAACCTGCTGTTCGGCGGGTGTTCGGCGCTGCGCTACGGCGTGCTCTCGAGCACGCTCGGCTCCTCGGGCTCGGGTTCCACCTCGCAGTCCCAGTCGGCGAACAGCGCGAGCAGCGGCACGAGCGTCTCGTACACCATCGTGGGCGACGCCTCGACGAGCTACACCGCGGGCAATTCCGATGCGAGCACCGTCAGCTATTCGGCTGCCTAGCTGCTCGAGCGCGCGCGTCTGCGCCAAATGCACTAGAATACCCCTCGTCGAGAGAGGCGGGTTCGCGGTGTCTGCGTCCGATGAGATTCAGAAAAAGGACAATCGCCAGACGATGTTCATCGTCGGAGGCATCGTCATCGCTGCGCTCGTCATCTTTGGCGGCGCGGCGTTCCTGTTCGCGCAGCTGTTCACCGGACACGTCAAGACGCCCCAGGAATACCGGACTGTCACGCTCACGGCCGGCACGTACGCGGCGACGGTGACCTGCGAGGGAACGATCGGCCCCGACATCGTCGCGGAGGTCAAGCCCCAGGCGTCCGGCACCATCGCCAGCATCTCCGTGAAGGAAGGCGACGCCGTCTCCAAGGGCATGTCCCTCATGACCGTCTCAAACCCCGACATCATTAACGCGGTGCAGACCAACCAGACCGCCTACGACCAGGCAAAGGCCGCCCTCGACCAGGCGCAGCAGGTGGCTGCGCAGGCGCAGTCCGACCTCGACAAGGTCAACGGCGCGAAAGCCTCCGAGCAGCAGCGCCTCGATGCGGCAAACGCCTCCGCGAAGGCTGCGGACGCGGACGCCCCCGATCAGACTATCGACCCGTCGTTCGATGCGGCGGTCAAGGCGGCGCAGAAAAACCTCGATACGGCAAAGGGCAACCTCGCCCAGGCGCAGGGAAACTGCGAGACGGCGCGCAAGACGCTCAAGCTCTCCCAGCAGCAGCGCGACCTGCTCACCGTGACGGCGAGCGCGGACGGCACCGTGCACAGTATCCGGGCAAAGGTGGGCGATAGGACCGCAGAGCTCAACGCGGGCGGCGCATCCATGCTGATCGTCAACTACCAGCGCCCCGTCGGCGTGCTGAAGGT